>JAICJP010000089.1 GCA_025928375.1 Candidatus Sulfotelmatobacter sp. | reverse complement strand
GATGAGACTCAGTATCACACCTTGAGAATCGCTGCCCAAAGGGGGTTGTAAACGGATTGCGGCTGCCGTAATCTGATCGCTGTTTGGCTTCGGAGCGGGACTCGACTCATGGATCGACGTACTTTCGTAAAGGCCGGATGTATCAGCAGCGCTTCGCTACTGATCGAAGGTCTCGATCCAATGGTGCGTGCGGATACCGCTCAGCCCCCGGTGCCGCCCATCGAACTGCACGGGCTTCCAGGCTACAAACCTTCATCCCTTGGACTGCCGGGACTCTTTCCGGGGAGGGTGGTCGAGGTTCGCGACCCCGCCGCCATCGTACACAACCGCGTTTCCCAACCTGTAGTGCGCCGCTTGCTGGATCAGGCGATGAAGGAACTAACCGGAGAAGGTTCTGGTGCCGCGGCGTGGGCCAAGTTCGTTGAGCCGACGGATATTGTTGGAATCAAGATTAATCCTTCGGGTGCGCCTGCGTGCTGCTCCTCTCCAGAGATCATCCGCGAGATCATCAGCGGGGTGCAATCGGTCGGGGTTCCTGCGCGGAATATCGTGGTTTACGACCGGTACTCGTACGAGATCGATATCGGCAGCTATCAAGCGCTGCTGCCTCCCGGTATTCGCATTGTAGGAATTCAGGAGGCATTCGCCGCGGGAGGCGAGTACGAACCGAACGTCTACTGCGATGCCAGTTTCTTTGGAGAGTGGGAAACTCGCTCCTACATGGCGAACATAGTCACGCACGAGGTGACGAAAATCATCAACGTGCCTACCATGAAGGACCACTCGGCGTCCGGCGTTACCGGGGCGCTCAAGAATCTTGCATACGGCACATTCAATAATGTGGCACGTACCCATCGCGCTCCTTATACCTTCACCAATCCGGTGATCGGGCTGATGTGCACGGTCGAGCCCTTACGTTCCAAGTCTGTTCTGCACATCATGGATGGTATGAGGCAGGTATGGCACGGTGGCCCGCTCACCCAGGTTCAGGATTTCATCGACCAGAGCGGCATTCTGCTGGTGGCGACCGATCCAGTGGCGATGGACACCGTCGAACTGGAGGCGATTGAAAAGAAGCGTCAGGACAAGGGAGCTCCATCTTTGTGGCAGCAAGATCCCAAGAGCATCACCAGCAATAGCGAAGAGTTCTATCATGACGCTTCGAAGAATTTGTTTTTCCGCCAGCCAGGACACATAGCTGCAGCCGGAAGGCTCGGCTTAGGCGTGGCCGACCTGAAGCAGATCGATCACCGTCGTCTCGCGGCCTGAGTTGATGAAGAAGGAAACCGCCCAGCGCCCACATTCCGCAGATTGGCCCACGCTGCTGAAAGACAATGCCCGTAGCGGAGGTCAGGCGCAACGGGCAGTCCACGCGCCCGAACGAGCCCTCTGGCAATATCGCCCCGGCGGCTCCGCGCGGTCCTCGCCCATTCTGTTCGAGGGCATTTTATTCGTGACGTCGGTCAACGGAATGCTGCACGCGATCGATGCCGCCACTGGGCTTGCAAAGTGGAAATTCCGTGCCGACGCGCAGGTTCATTCCACTCCTTCGCTTTGCGCCGACCGAGTGTTATTCGGATGCGACCACGGAAAAGTGTATGCCGTGGATCGCCATGCTGGAATGAAAGTTTGGGAGACATCCGCGGGCGCGGAAGTTTGGGCCTCACCCGTGAGTTGTAACGGAGTTGTATTTTTCGGAAGCGCCGATGCGAAAGTTTATGCAGTCGATGCGGCCAGCGGGCGCGCGCGGTGGGTTCGGGAACTCGGGGGCAGAATCTACTCCACGATTTATGCAACCGAGCAGCACCTGTATGTTGGCTGCGGAGATGCAAGAGTTTATTGCCTCGAAGCGGCTTCCGGAAAAGTAGTTTGGAGTACTCCCACGGGCAACGGCATTGACTCATCCCCGGCGGTTGCAGGGGGGCTGGTCCTCATCGGGTCTGAAGATTTTTTCTTCTACGCCATGGACGCCAACACGGGAGAAGTGCGCTGGAAATACGAGACCGGGCTGGGTATCGCGTCTTCCCCGGCAGTTTCGGGGGATCTCACTATTGTCGGCAGCAAGGACGGCTTTCTTTATGCGCTCGAGACTCAGACCGGACATTTGCGATGGAAAGCCGCGGCGGGCGAGTTGGTTACAGCGCCTGCGGTGATCGGCAAGGGCATTGTCTGTATCCAGTCGGGAGGAACCCTGGCTTTCGATCTCGCAACCGGGAAGCTAGTTTGGAGAGCTGCTCTCGGAGGATCGCTGCAATCTGTTCCTGTGCTGGCTGGCGACACAATCTACCTGGCGAGTTTGGGCGGGGAAATATATGCGCTTCAATAGGCCATGGATAGCAGCGCTGTTGCTTATCTTCTCCAGCGCTGCGAGCGTCCAGAGCACAACCCGTCCAGGGCTCGTTCTCCAGAAACGGTACATCATGGGCACGGTCTTCGAAATTGCCGCCTATGATCAGTCATCCCAGCATGCTTCGACCGCGATCGATCAAGCTTTTCAGGAGATCGTTCACGTTGATGACGAACTCAGCAATTACAAATCCGGAAGCGCTCTGAGTAAACTCAATCGCTCAGCACATTTTCACGCCGAAACGGTTCCGTCCGATTTATACCGAGTCATTGAAACAGCGGTGCAGTTTTCCAAGCTCTCGGAAGGGAAGTTCGATATCTCCGTCGCACCTTTAGTAAATCTGTGGAAGGCTGCGTTGTCCGGCGACGCGGAACCTACCTTGGAGCAGCAACAAAAGGTCAAAGGTTGCGTTGGCTACAAGAAGATTGAATTCATCGCACCGCGCCAAATCAGTTTTCGTTCTCCGTGCATGCAATTGGACCTGGGCGCCATTGGGAAAGGCTATGCCGTAGACAGGGCTGCCGAGGTCTTGCGCGCCGGCGGAATTCTCAATGCGCTAATCAACGCAGGAGGCAGCACGATGCTTGCCATGGGCGCTCCCCCCGGGCAGAGCGCGTGGCTCGTACACTTGAGGGACCCGTCTCACAAAATTGATCCCCAGGTCATGCTTAAGGATGAGAGCGTGTCGACCTCCGAGCAAACCATTCCTTCATTGCTGGGGAAGGATTCGCCAGGGCATATTATTGATCCGGAAACAGGGCAGCCGGTGCAAACGGAGTTCGCGGTCAGCGTCATTGCGAAAACTGGGTTGATGTCCGACAGTCTTTCAACGACCTTGCTGCTGCTAGGTCCCGCGAAAGGTAGAGTTCTGATTCAAGGCATGGCCGAGGTTTCGGCGATTTGGATTGCTCCCGACGCGCGAGTGGAGACCGTGATGAGCGGACCACAAATCGTTTTCGGCAGGAAGGCGTGATCATTCATCATTGGCGAATAACCCGACGGCGCATCAGTGCGACGGCTGTTCTAGGCGTATTTGTCCTGGTTTCCACGTGCGCATGGAGCAGCATTTTCATACATTGGACCAGTCCTGCTTTACCTCCAGCCCGCGAATTGGGATTTAGCGATCTCGTGCTTTCGTACGATGCGCCTTCTCCGCTGATGCAAGCGGCCCGAAAGCAAGGGTATCGCGTGTATGTTCAGATGTCGCCACAGCAGGCCACAGCATTGGCTACCAAGGCTGAAAGCGAGGGCTGGGCGGGAATCATTCTCAATGCCCGCCAATCCGAACGCGCGCAGGCGCTGAATGCCTTTGCTAGCTTGCGATCGGCTCATCCCAAACTTCGATTTTTTGTGCTTGATCCGGACGGCAAGCAACCGGAGATGAGAGGCAGCCTGGTCATTAAGCGCGATGCTGTGCTCGAAGTATCGAGCCCGACCGCACAGCCGTGGATTGATAGCAATCTTGCTCTGGTCAGGGTTGAACAAGGCGCGGACAATGGGCAGGTTCCGATGTATAGCTTTTCGTGGAACTCTCCAACGGCTGGACAGCTAGCACGGACGAACACTGCAGCCGATTATTCGCTGGCGGTAGCGGAAGCAGGGGCATTTCACGCCGACTTGATTCTGGAGCTGGATGCTGGATTACAGAAAGCTCTCAGCCAACGTGATCGGCAGGCTTGGACTCTTTGGAAACAGGTGCGGTCCTATGCCGAATTTTATTCACACCCGGCGCAGGAGGGCTTGCAAGCCGCTGCCGATGTCGCGGTTGTGGTCGATGACCTTGACCCCTCCGACGAGGCCATGAACCTGATGGCCCGCCACAACATCCCATTCGAGGTTTCGAGTGCTACGAACTTGCAGTCGGAAGATATGGAGGGCGTCGACGTTGTAGTCGTTTTCGCAAAGCCGGACAAGAAACTAGCGTTTCAACTCGAACATCTTGCAAGCCAGGGCAAGACTGTCGTGGTGGTGGATGCACACGGGTCCTATCCATGGCAGAGTCAGGGCGCTGTCCAGTTGAACGAACATGCAGTCTCGTATGCGGTGGGGAGCGGAAAAGTGCTTGAGCTTTCCGAACCAGTGTCGGATCCGGAGACATTTGCCCAGGACATTCGCCGGCTGATCGGGAACCGAAACGCGTTGCTGAGCCTGTGGAATGGACTCACCACGATCGCGGTACCTTATCGCCAAAATCACGGTGGCCTCAAAGTGCTGGAGCTGATCAATTACGCGCAAGATCCGGTTCGCGTCCAAGTCAAGGTGAAGGGATCGTTCGCCGCCATCCGCTACGAGAGCCCAGAAAACGGGTGCTGCAAGTCTTTTGCTCCCGCCCAGCATGATGGGTTCACCGAGTTCGTAATTCCGGATTTAGCCATTGCGGGCAGGGTGCTTCTGGAGAATCAGCCCGAAACTGGCTCCGGAAAAGGGCATCCATGAGTCCTCGCTGTTGGTTACTTCCCCGATTTCGTGGCGGGGGCAGCGGGCTTGATACCGTCGAGCGACTTCTGCAGTTCGTCAACGGAAGTGGCAGGCAACTCGTAGAACGTGGGGTCATTCTCGCGCTTGGCGATGTAGCTGGTTCCGGACTTTGAGATCAGGACTTTTTCTACGCGCTTTCCATCCTTGGATGTAACGGTTGCCTCGATGGCTGGAGTGGTGAAACCTGAGTCAACGAATTTCTCAGCCGACAGGTCGCGGAGATTAGAAATAAGGGATTCGACGCTGGCCTCATCCATCTTTCGGCCGTTGTCCCACCAGTCCTGGCCCCCGCGCAGGAGAGGGCACACTTTCGAGCCGCTGTGAATTTCAAGCTTGCTGGGATCTGAATATCCGAAATCGAAAACCTTCTTGTTACGGAAATCGTCCAGCTTCTTGTTGACCGCTTCGCCCAGGTCGGAACCGACTTTGTACGCGCCATCAATCACGTTAGATTTGGCGTAATACACGTTCTTGTCTTTGCGCAGGTGAAGCTCTTGCGTGCCGGATTCGTCCGTGACCTTCACCATCGCGACAGGAGCGCCATGATTGAAGGTGGAAGCCGCCTCTCTCGCTGCAGTGTCTGGGCCACTGAGGTCCATGCGGGCATCCGTCAGCTTGCGGACGAGTTCGCTCACCGCCTCGGCATTGGCGCGCATGGGCTTTGGCTTTAGGATCTGCCACTCGTCCTGGTTACGCCCAAATTCTATGTCCCCTTGTTTGCCTGCCAGTTCAACGCGGCTGATCTTGTCGGCATTTACGGTCAGGAACCGCTTGTCCCGAAGATCATTCAGATTCTTGTCGAGGCTGTCCTTGGTGTAGCCAGCAACGGTGAAGATGCGCGGATCACCGGCCAGGGCGAGATAAACGGCGTTGCCCGTTGGGGTGTCATCCCCGAAAAGAATGCGCTGGCCCCGGTTGTCCTTCTCGCTGATATCCAACTCGAAGGATGGGTGATCGAGGCCGTAGCGTTGCAGATCTGTGCTTTTATCATCGACCAGGCGCTCCGAATTGAGCGAAGAGAGCGACGAAAGCATAGTCGAAATCGTGCTTTGATCCGCTGCGAAGGGTTTGGGCTCGGTAATCTTCCAGTCCGATCCAGGCTTGTCCAACTGGATTGTGGGTTGATCCTTCTTCCTCAACTCAAGTTTGTTTACGGAGTTCTGGTCGAGTTTCAGGATTGCCGTGGCGGTGTCGGTACTCGGCTTCGCGGCTTGCGCGCTGGATTTGCGGTGATCCGACCAATAAAGAACACCAGCCAGGGCGGCGAATACAAGGGTTGCGATAAGCAGACCACGAATCTTCATGTTTCACTCAACAACACAAGAAGTCTGGGCGTTTTATCTCCGCTTCCACCACACCGAAACGCCCACAATCACTACCGCGAACGGCAAAACAAATTGGCTGACCGCCCGTACCCAGGAAACTTGACGTGCCGTCATAGTGATCCGGCGGTCGTCCTGGGGCTTGGGGCGGATGGAAATCAGATCCTCATCTGAAGACAACCAGTTAACCGCATTGGACGCAAGATCGTTGTTGCCATTGAAATCGATAAAGCGATTGGCTGCCCAAGTCGAGGAACCGACTACCACGAACCGTCCCTGGGAATTCTCCTTACCGGTGTTGTAGGTGCCGGCGGCAGCCATGGTCAGCGGACCCTTCTTGTTCTTAGGATCGTTTACATTCACCGCCGGCGAACTCAAATTGCTGGTTGCCAGGCTTGTGCTGGAACTGTCGAACAGCTTCTGTACGCTGGTTTTGTCTGTGTTCTTGACGTCGAGGGAACGGGCCAAGGGAAAACCCGTGGCCGTACCGCGCAATTGCTCTACGATCGGTTGAGACTCGTAATGCGTGACCAGCGCGACCTGCGGACCTAACCCGGCAATCTGGCCCAGCGGATTCAGATCGAGGATTAGATCCTTATCCAAGGTCACCCCCCAACCCTGCAGCAGGCTCGTGAGGGCATCGTTGTCAGCGATTTCTTCGTGACCAATCTTGAGTGGCGGGTCGAGCATGAAGAATGCGCGTCCGCCATTTTCCACGTAGTTCTTGATAGCGTTGACTTCGGGCTGCTCGTAGTTCTTGGTCGGGCCGGCAATCACGAGAGCGGTGCAGTCACCCGGCACCTCAGCTTTGGTTAACAAATCAACCGATTTAGTCTCGTAATTGTCTTTAGCGAGGAGTTCTTTGAAGTGCGACAGCCCTTCTCGGTTGCTGTCGTCGAGCTGGTGCTCGCCGCTGCCGCTGGTGAAACACACCGTACGAGTCTTGCTCTTCAGGTCGCGAATGAAGGCACCCGTAATGCCTTCTTCCGTCATGCTCTTGGCTTCTTCTTTTTTGTCGCCAACCTGCACCACGGCAGTTCCCAGGCTGCGGATCCCTGCCTCGCGAGCCAGCTGTGGATCCTTATCCGGGTCAACGTACTTGACTTGCACCTTGGGAGAAAGGTTCGCGTATTGCTCGAGCAGATCCTTACCGTCGCGGAACCGGGTGCTCTGGTTGAAGTAGGTGATGGTTGCGTTCTGTTTCAGGCCTTTGACAATCTTTGCGGTCTGATCGGAGAGGCTATAACGCTTGTTGGCGGTGGAGTCGTACGACTTGTTATAGCGATCGGCCAGAATGTTGGCTACCACCACGGCGGCGATCACAATCACGATGTAGGCAGCAGCATAGGCCGCGTACCTGGTCTGCCTTGCTTTGAGCCAATGGCTTGCCATCTAGGACCTCCACCTGAGAGACTCCATGGACCGTGCGGTAAAAAAGAGTCCCAGGAAAATCACCGTGATATAAAAGACAGCGTCCTTCGAATCAAGCACGCCCTTGCCGAATGATTCGAAATGCGTGATTACTGACATGTAGGCAAGAACGCGCGCCCATGCCGAGGTTTCGTACCCGCTCACCCATTCCAGCACCCAGAGCAAGAGGCAAACGCCGAATGTGACCGCCCCGGCAATGATCTGATTTTTCGTTAGCGTTGAGATAAACGTTCCGATCGCTAACAATGCCCCAGCCTGCAGCAGCAATCCGAGATAGCCAACCAGCAGCGGCTTCCAATCCGGGTTGCCATATCGGAACAGAAGCGCAAAGTTCAGCGCGGTGAATACCAGCAGACAAGCGTAGAGCGCGACAGACGCCAGCCACTTGCCAAGAATGATTTCGATATCGCGTACGGGAGAGGTCACTAACAGCTCAATCGTCCCGGTGCGTTTCTCCTCCGCGAAGAGCCGCATGGTGATCATAGGAATGAAGAACAATCCAATGACACTGACGTTCGAGAGCAGAGGGCGGATGATCCACTCGTTCAGGTTCATGGGGAACGAGCGCCCGCTCATCTGCGACTGAATACTCTCGAATACGAAGGCCCCGAGGGCGTTCCAGAAAAAGAACCCGAAGATCAACCCGAACATAATGAGCAGAATGTAGGCCACTGGAGACACAAAGTAGCTCCCGAGCTCCTTGCGGCAGATGATCCAGACATTTCGCATCAGGCATGCACCTCGACTGGAGTTTCCTCCGGCTTGGCCGCGTCCTCGCCGGTAAGTTGAAGAAATACTTCTTCCAGGCTCATGGCGGCAGGCCGCAGCTCGTTCAGATCCCAACCGGATTCGACGACCGCACGCGCCACGTCGCCGCGAACAAAGCGCCCTTTGCTGGTTTCCAATTCGAACACGAGGCGTGAATCAAACTCTTGTTTTGCGACGACGCGTGCGATGCCGGGTACTTGCTCGAGTTTGCGCTGCACCATCAACGGATCGAGAACTTCAGCGCGACCGGCCACCTCGATGAGCACGGATTCCGCTCCCCGAGCTCGCGCTTGCAGATTGCGAACCGAATCGGTCGCCACCAGCTTGCCCCGATTGATAATGATCACCTGCTGGCAAGTCTGCTCGACTTCCGGGAGGATGTGGGTGCTGAGAATAATGGTGTGCTCGCCAGCGAGATCCTTGATCAGATCGCGAGTCTCGTTGATCTGCTTCGGATCAAGTCCTGCCGTGGGCTCATCCAGAATCAGTACATCCGGATTGTGAATGATAGCCTGCGCCAGTCCCACGCGCTGCCGATAGCCTTTGGAAAGCTTGCCGAGCAGTTTTGTCTTGACCTCGGCTACAGCGCAGCGTCCGCAGACATAATCCACACGTCTGTCGAGTTCGGCACCCGAGAGTCCCTTCAGTTTTCCTACGAACCGAAGGTATTCGGAGGTCGACATCTCCGGATAGATAGGCGGCGTTTCCGGCAGATATCCGATGCGCTTCTTGACCTGGAGCGGCTGTTCCAGAACATCGAATCCGGCCACCGTGGCTGTGCCCGAAGATGGAGGCAGAAAACACGTCAGCATGCGCATCGTCGTGGTTTTGCCCGCGCCGTTCGGACCCAGAAAGCCAACGATCTGTCCTTGGGCTACTTCGAAGGAAATGTGATCGACGGCAGTGGTCCGCGCATACCTCTTGGTAAGGTCTTTGACGTTAATCATGTTTTTTGGCAACAGTGAGCTACTCAACCGTTGGCCCCACACCAGAACGGTGCGTGGATATTAGTATCTTAGAAACAGTGCCTTCTCGCTGTCAATTCCTTGCTGCGTGAAAAAAACGCGAGTATCGTATAACGATCTATTGATGGTTCGCGGACAGCTGCGCGCCGTTGCGCACTTCCAATGTAAAGAAGCCGCTGTTTCAGAAAAGGTGGCCTGCGCTCGCCAAAAAAAGCGATTTTAGAAAGCTAGCGCGGTGATCCCAGCCTCTCCACGCGAGTTAGCGACTCGGCACCGAACCTCGAAGGACCACGAGAGATGCGGCTGGCAACGTAAAGGTGGAATCACGACCAGCCGTAATCTGCGTTTTCAGCACGGGGCCATCGGGGTCCGCAACCTTCCGCAGCGGGTCCCAGCGATACTGAGCGCTCCCGAACGTAAAGCTATCGACCGGGCCCGCGAACGAAGTATCTCTCCCACTCTCCGCATCGTGGAAGTTGATTTTTACGGTATGCGGATTCTCCTGGTCTCGGTTGACGATCAACAATGACCATTGCTTGTCGGGTCGCTTGACGGCATACGCAGTAACCAACTTATGGCCGGCGCTATCTTCTAGGTCGCTCTCCGCCGAATAAAGCTGGTGAGCGTCGTTGCCGGGCTTCAACCATTGCAGGTTGATGAGTTGGCTGGCAAAGAATTGCGACAGCGGCTGCGTAATCTGACGTTTGTTATCGGTGGCGAACATTCCAAAGGTGGAGCCGGAGTTGTTGCAACCAGGATGGACCCCGAAAGGAATGTAATGGAAATAGTAGATCGCGTCGCCGCCGGCTGTCAGGAATGCCCCGACGTAGTCCGCGAGCCACAGTGCTCCAAAGATATCGACCGACGCTTCCGAAGCGTTGGAGGAGATATTGCTCTCGGTGATGAACATCGGGATGTTGTCGGGAACGCCGTCCTCGCGCCACACCTTCAAAATGCTCGAGACCAGTTGCGGTTCGTCATAAAGATTTCCCCACTGATAGCGGCAGGGATCGTAGGGATAGTGCTCGAACGAAAAGAACGCCAGGTCTGAAAGTCGATTGTGCCGCTTCAGGTAATCGATAAATCGGCCCGTCCAGGAAGTGCGCCCTTCCGCATCGGCCCAGACCTCGACGTCCTTGTTCTGCCCCGTAAAGATAGGTCCACCGAGCTTCAGGGATGGATCGACTTTGTGGATCGCCGTCGCGAATTGCAGGTACAGGGCGGCGTAGTCTTCGGGCAGCATGTAATGTCCGTCCGGCTCTTCCCCCATCTCGACGTACGAAATTGGATAGTTGCGTTTCTTGAGGTAACTGATCTGGGCGGCGGCGTCTTCCGGGGTGCTGTAGATGAGAGCGATGGGGACCATCGCAGGCAAGCCGCGAGTGTATCCCGCAGTGTAGAAGAGGTCGAAGCCGACCTGCGCGCGCCCGCTTTTGTCTATATCCGACGCCTCATGCCAGGGATCGACCGACGAGCAGTAGGTGGGCGTCTGATCCTGATCCGGAGTGTGGCGCAGGATGTCGTGAAGTTCTCCCCCGGGCCCCAGCGTGCCCATGTACAGTTCACGAATTGCATAGCCTACACAATTCCGGCGATCGGATGCTCCGTGATCGTCGCATGTGTTGGAAGACTGAGTCATCCAGAGGCGGACCCAGCGCACGGGAACTGGGAAAGAAGCGAGGCGGATCGTCGCGGTTCCGCCCTTTCCCTCCTGGATGAGGCCGAATGGGAAGTTCTGCCAGACGCCTTTGGTGGGCGCGCGGATTGGATCCTCCCCGGTGAAGAATTGCACGGCATACTGGCGCGCGTACGGATCGCCCCATGCGATGCGGATGGCTTCGACGCTTTGAACGTTGGCCAAATCGAAGAAGACCCATTGCGGATTCCTGGAGTCATCTTCGCCGGTGAACTCGTGCGAGAGATAGGGATTGCTTTTCCAGTAGGTATGCGAATCACCGTCCGTGAGCCGCGAGAAACTGACGGTCTCGGTACCATCGTCGCGGGTCACGCCGCGATGCGGTAGCGGGTATCCGTAACTGTAGCGGATCATTTCACTGGGATTCGAGCTGCCGACAAAATATCCCTTGCCCGAGGGGTCGCTCCAGGTGCCGGTTGGGTTCCAGTGCCAAGCTTCTGTGTAGAGTTCCGTGTTCTGACGATAGCTCACTGGCCCCCATCCTGCTTCCAGGACGCGGTCGATCACGGGTTTGACGAAGGTCTGGTCGATGAACTGCTGGTTCATGCGGTCGATTCCCGCACCCAGGGCCTGATTCGGAACGAACGACTTGCGCATGTGGCTGGGCGTGGCGTCGACTGAAATGGTTTGCCCGTGGGCTACGAGGCCAAGAAAAACACAAACAGTTAGGATGCGCGCGTAAGAGTGCCGTGACATCGGGAGTTTCCTCCTGCATTAAGAACCGAGGACATAGAAAAACTTCCTCACGCTAGGCACTCTATTCTCAACAGTGAAACGTTTCAATAGCTGGGCGTAGCCGTTCCGTTAGGTGAGAAATGCAGAGCGATACACACGCGCGCGAGACGCGCCATCCGAGCGAGATAACTGATTATCGCAATCCGTGAGTAGCTGCCCGGCGTTGAAATTAGCGGTGCGGTCCCGCAGGCAAAGTGTCGGTCAGCTTCTTGATGATGTCCTCGCTGGGCTCGCCGCCTTTGCAGGTGGGGTGGCCGAAGCCGCTGCTGCTGGCACCTTGCTGGATGTCGAAGATGAGATTGTCACTCGGGCCGGGCGCAACGCCCATGGGAACATTGTCGAGGCCAAGGCTGTGGCGAGTTTTCCAAGCCACAACATGGTCGGCACAGGATGTGTCCCCGCTTACGCCCAGAGCCCCGACAATGTGACCGGATTTGTCGTAGAGGGCGAGACCTCCGCCGAACACGATGACGCCACCAATTGGCTTTCCGACCAGAGGATCGTCGGGCTGGCCGAACTTATCTGGGCTGCCCGCGAAGGCGGTGTTGGGGTTCGGACCGGTGACGATGCTGTAAAGAGAATTGCCCGGTTGCGCCGCGGCGAACACGTTCCCAGACGCAAGTGCAAAGTTGTCGGTGCTGAAAGCGTTTGCGGTGTTCGCTTTTTCAGCCGAAATCAGGCGACTGCCCGGCCATTCTGCGCCACGATTCGGACCTGTAAAAACAACTGCGCAGACAATCCCATCGCGATTCACTACCGTGCCCCACTCCTGATTTCCCAAGCCGCCATTTTTTCCTTTGCCTTCCTTCACTGCAGAGGACAGCGCCGCTTTCAGCTTGCTGTGGTCGGGTACGTGCGAGCAATCCGCAGGATTCTGCGAAAAAGTGAAGACGGAACACGCAAGAATGACCGCGGCAACCACTGCTCGGCGATAAAGAATGAATGGCATGGTGATCTCCTGATTACTGTGCATATAGATATGCCGCGATGTCGCGACTGTCCTGCTCACTGACTCCCATGTCCGGCATCAGCGTGTGAGGCTCAATTTGGTGCGGATGCTGAATCCACGACATGAGATTGTTGGGCGTGTTGGCAATTTCGCCGGCAATGTAATAACGCTGGTTGATGTTGGTGAGCGGAGGCCCGATCAGGCCGCGCGCTCCGGGAACTCCCGAAATTTCATGACAGGCATTACAGCCATATTTGCGAATCTCGACTCTACCCACGCGCGCGTCGCCGCCGTTGGTCAACACCGCGGCCTCCTTCACCCGTCTCTCGCTCAGGTTGTCGCATCCCGCTGACAACAGGCCCACAATCGCGGCGGCTATCAGTAGTGCTGATCTCATTTCACATTTCCACCGGGTAGACCGGAGAGTTGCGCCATGCGCGTATATTGCCAGCGCTCTTGCGAGTGCTTCATCCATTTGACGAGAAGAATCAGGAAAGCTGCGAGTAGAAGCGTTCCTGCCGGGATCCACATAATCAGGCCTCCGAGTTGTTGATCTTCGAGCGCCGTGAGATTCCATAGTGGCGCGGTGCCCACGTACGGCGCATACCAGGGCGCTCGGGCAAAAGTAAGCAAAGCGCCCAGAAGGCTCGTATGCATGGCCGTCGTAAACACGTACACGAGCGCTCCCCCGTATCCCATGGAGGGTGCGCCGTTGACCAGCGGCCACCAGAACAGGAGCGCTGTCAGAAAGAAAGTTGAGTGCTGGGCTGCGTGCACCCAGTCATTTTCAATAGCTCTCGCAAACAGCCAGGGTGCATGCCAAACCCAGAGCGCGAGGGCCGAGATCAACCAGGCTGATACCGGTGCTGAAATGAAATTCCAAGACCTTCGGAAGGTTTTTCTCCGGCTGAGATTCGCGACCCGCTGCCGCCACCGCGGTGAGAGCGCATATAGAAATGGAACCAGAGGGCGCGCCAGTACCAGCAAAGGTGCTGACACCAGCATGAGAATTTCATGCTGCGTCATGTGCACCCAGAACAATTGCTCGCCCATTTCGTGAATGGGCGAATCGAGAGCCAGCACCAGGGAACCCCATCCCAAGGCGTAGTAGGCGACGGAGCGCCAGCGAATGCTCGATCGCGTATTGCTGCGGTACATTCTGATCAGGCCCGCTACGTAGAGCGCGGCCGCAAGCAGCAGGAGGATGACAACCGGCAGCGGCCAGGTCCAACCGGCCGCACGTTCCGTGGCTGTGTCCGCCCGTGCCTGCAGGGGGGTCAGTGCCGCCAAGGCCAAGCATCCGAGTTTGAGTTGCGTCCTCAAGGCGTTCACTGACATGGAGACAGAATCCAGCGCGGTATCGCACCTGCAATGATGACGACCGCGAAAGACAGGCTGAAGATCATTCCAATGAGCGCCTGGAAGTGGGCGCGATCCAGGCTGCTCCCGCCTTCCTCTTTCGAGTCGTGGGGAAATCGCCTCATTTCCATGAAGCCAGTTGCGAAACCGGTCAGGGCTCCTACGAAACACACGAAGGAAATTGTGTGCAGCACGTAAAAGTGTCCGGTCGAGCAACTGTGCTGCTCGAGCATGTAGCTAAGTCCCAGATCCAAGCCCCAGGCGGCGAACCCCGCCACCAGACTCCACCAGATCCCGAATGGCGTCTTT
>JAICJP010000126.1 GCA_025928375.1 Candidatus Sulfotelmatobacter sp. | reverse complement strand
TGGAAGTTCTCCGTTCTATCGAGCTGAATCTGAACCCTAGGGGGGATGGCGACATGGATCCGCGCTCTCTCCGTGACTTGGACCTCGTGCTCGGCTGCTTCCATTCCGCCCTGAGAAAGAAGGAGGACCAGACCGAACGATATCTATCGGCCCTGCGCAACCCGGACATTCAGATTCTGGGGCATCCTCGAGGGCGCATTTACAATTTCCGCCTTGGTCTCACCGCGGACTGGGAACGGGTGTTTGGCCTGGCTGCCGAATTGGATAAGGCGGTCGAGATCGATGGATACCCGGACCGGCAAGATCTGAATGTGGATCTACTGAAGCTGGCGAAAAAGGCCGGCTGTCGCATCTCCATGGGGACCGATTCCCACGATCCCTTGCAATTGCGCTTCATGGAGTACTCGCTCGCAGCAGCTTCTCTGGCGGGGATTCCTGGCGATCGTATCTTGAACTTTATGACCGCCCCGGAATTGAGACACTGGGTTGCGACCCTCCGCGAGCCGTGATCCGCCATGGATCACGCCTTCATAGTTCCCCGGCGAAGTGGATCCCTGACCTTTGCTAGACTGTCAGCCGCATGCTCGTTCCGCGGAAAAATGTGTTTGACGTGCTGGTAATCGGTTCGGGAGCCAGCGGTGGCTGGGTAGCCAAAGAAGTCGCGGAGCGTGGTCTCAGGGTCTTGATGCTGGAGGCCGGGCCGCCTCGCGTTCCTACGCGGGATTTCACTGAGCACGTGTGGCCTTACCAGCTGAAATTTCGCGGCTTCGGAGACCAGCGGCGACTTCTTCAAACTCAACCCGTGCAGCGCCTGTGCTACGCCTGCGACGAATACAGTCATCAGTTCTTCGTCAACGATCTGGAACATCCTTACACTTTCCCGGTTGATAAGCCATTCATGTGGATCCGCGGGCGGCAGGTCGGAGGGAAGACTTTTTGCTGGGCACGCGAGAGTTATCGTTTCAGCGACAACGAATTCAAAGCCGCCAGCCGTGACGGATACGGCGAAGACTGGCCCATCAGCTACAAGGAACTGGAGCCTTACTACGATCGGGTCGAAAGCTACATTGGCGTCAGCGGGTCGCGCGAGGGCCTGTCCCAGATGCCTGACGGCCAGTTCCTGCCTCCTATGGAACTCTCTTGCGGAGGAGTCTTGGCCAAGAAAGTCATCGAAGAGAAATTTGGCTGGCGCGTTATGCCCGACCGCGTCGCCAACCTCACCGTTGAGTATCGCGGGCGTCCGGCTTGTCACTATTGCGACCAATGCCAGCGAGGTTGCTTCACCGCTTCTTACTTTAATAGTCCATCCGTCACCCTTCCGGCGGCGGCCCGCACCGGAAAACTTACACTCGTCAGCGATGCCGTCGTGAGTCACGTCGTCATGGACCGCGCAGGTAAGGCTGAGGGTGTTCACTACATCGACCGCCTCACGCATGAGCATCGCGAAGCCTATGCCCGCGCGGTCGTCGTTGCCGCGGGCGCACTCGAGTCAACTCGGATTCTCCTCAACTCGAAGACTCCATCGCATCCCCAGGGCGTGGGCAATTCCGCTGGAGTGCTGGGGAAGTACTTAATGGATCACTTCACGATTGAGGGCGCTGGCGGCTATATGCCGAGCCTGCGCTCCTCGAAGCGGGAACCGGTCGGGCGGCCTTGTGGATTCCTGATACCGAAGTACGTGAATGCCGGTGGCCAGAAAAACCGCAATTCGAATTTCCTCCGCGGATATCGTTTTGACGGCGACGGCAGCCAGGAAGTTTATGGCCACGCCTTTCTTCTTCCAGAGTTTGGTAATGCATGGCGCGAGCGGGTCAAGAAGGACATCCCTTACTATTTTGCCATCGAAGCCCAGGGAGAGTGCCTTCCCAGAGCGGACAATTTCGTCACGCTGGATCGCGACAAGAAGGACGCTTGGGGTATTCCGGCGCTCCACATTAGCGCCAGCTATGGGGAGAATGATCGGGCAATGGCCGTAGCCATGCGAAGTCACGTTGCTGCCATCCTCGACGAGATGAAACTCGCCGACGTGGCTCCGCCAAAGAGTGAACTCAGCATCTTTGGAAAGAATATCCACGAGTGCGGGACGGCGCGCATGGGCGATCAGCCGTCGGCAAGCGTAGTCGACCGGAACTGCAAGGTTCACGACGCTAAAAACGTATTCGTTACGGACGGTTCGGTCTTTGTAACCCAAGGCTGTTACGAGCCGACGCTAACGATCATGGCGATCTCCGCACGAGCCGGAGAGCATATCGCGGAGGCATTCCGGCGAGGTGAGCTGTGAAACCCGACCCCTCGGACCTGATTACTCAGATCACCCGGCGGCAGTGGCTCTTGCGCCTGGGCGAGACCGTCGCCTTGGCGGGAGTGAGCGGGCTGGTTCCGGAGTCTCCTCTGGGCTTCTTTAGCAACGAGCCACCGCCATTGCCGCCCGGGCTCTACGAACCTTCATCCGACCACCTGGTGCGTGCGCTGAGTGGCCATCATTTGGCTGCTGCGCCGGCGGGCAGCGAGACAGATTACGTGCAGGCCGGTGCCTCCTGCCCATTGCAGTTTTTCTCGGCCGAAGATTTCAACACGATCACCAGCTTTATTTCCACTCTGTTGGGCGATGTACCAGCCGACACTCTGAACGAAGTTGCGCGCTGGGTGGACCTGTGGTGTTACTCTGCGCAGGGAGTGCGAGAGGCGGTCCGCAACCTTGATCCTCTGCATCGCGCGCTTGCGGCCGCCTACTTCGGCGAAGTGTCAATCGCAGAAATCGAGGCCGCCGATCCGTCTTCGGTTGTCTGCCAGGGCCTTACACAGTTGAACAGAATCTGCCGGGATGAGCACGGCAAGCCATTCGCGAGTCTCGCCGTCCCAGAACAGCAGGATATCCTGCGCTCTATCAGCACACGAAAATATTCCAGTTTGCAGAAGTTCTTCGAATTGGTTCGTAACGAGGCCATTCGTGGCTACTACACTTCGGCCGCAGGCTTGAAAGAGCTCGACTACAAGGGGAACACCTACTACCCCTACTGCCCGGGCTGTGAATCCACTGAAAAAGGATGAATGGGCGGCGGGCGTGCCGCATTCTGAAAGGCCAACACTCGAAACTACCGCGCTCAGCGAATGACCGGGATCCTCAAGTTTTGAGTGCCTCCGCCGATGACCTAAGCGTCGGACTTATGCGTCTGCGCCTCGCATTATGCATGCCGACGCATACGGGATCAGCATGGACGACATCGTTAAAGATTTTCTGATCGAAAGCCGTGAAAACCTCGACCGGCTTGATCAGGAATTGGTAAGCCTGGAGTCCGATCCCACTTCGAAGGAGTTGCTGGGCAGCGTTTTTCGAACTATTCATACCATCAAGGGCAGTTGCGGATTCCTCGGGTTCGCTCGGCTGCAAAAAGTGGCTCATGCGGGCGAAAACCTGTTGTCCAAGTTGCGCGATGGCGTGCTTCCGTTGGATGCGGAGATCACCAGCGCACTGTTGGCCATGGTCGATGCAGTGCGCCACATGTTGAATGAAATCCAGACCAGCGACAGCGATGGCGGCAATGACTATCCAGAGTTGCTCGAGCAGTTGCAACACTTGCAGACGCGCAACCCGGCTTCCGCCGGCCCTGAGCCGGAAGTTGTAACCAATGTCGTGGCGCCCCCGAAACTCGGGGCCGTCCTCGTGGAAAGAGGATGCCTCAGCGCTCAGGATTTAGAACTGGCGCTGCAAAAGCAGAGAGAAGGTGACTGTAGAAGACTGGGACAGATCCTCATCGCTATGCGGCTCTGCAGCGAACAGGAGATCGAGGCGGCGCAGCAAGTGCTTGAGGCTCGCGGACGCGGTAGCCTCGAAACGGTTCGCGTGAGTGTAGATCTTCTGGACACAGTCATGAACTTGGTCGGCGAACTGGTACTTGCCCGGAACCAGCTGCTGCAACTCAGCAATGGCTCCGAGGATGCCGTCTTGCAGTCGGCGTCCCAGCGCGTGAGCCTGATTGTCAGCCAGGTGCAAGAGCAGGTCATCAAGACGCGCATGCAGCCCATCAGCAACATCTGGAATAAGTTTCCGCGCACGGTTCGCGATCTCGCCCGCAGCTGCGGCAAGGACGTTCGGCTTGACATGGAAGGCCAGGACACGGAACTGGATCGCACCATCATGGAAGCGATTCGCGATCCTTTAACTCACCTGGTCCGCAACGCTATCGACCACGGAATCGAGGTGCCAGAGCTCCGTCAAAGGCTTGGAAAGGATTCTTGCGGCCGACTCCAGCTTCGCGCTCGTCAGCAAGGAGGCAAAGTTACGGTGGAAGTGATTGATGACGGCGCAGGGTTGAACCTGGAAGCGCTGTGCAGCCAGGCAGTCGAACGCCGCCTGGTGACCACTCAACAGGCGAAGCGCATGAGCGAGCGGGAGATATTCAATCTGATTTTTCTGCCCGGATTTTCCACCGCGAAAACGGTCAACAACGTCTCCGGACGAGGCGTCGGCATGGATGTGGTGAAAACCAATGTGGAGAGGATCAGCGGCGCCATTGATATCGAATCGATTGCCGGACAAGGCACGACCGTTCGCATCAAAATTCCTCTCACCCTCGCCATTGTTCCTGCGCTGATCGTGGGCTGCAGGAATGAGCGCTTCGCCATTCCGCAAGCGGCCGTTCTGGAACTGGTCGGCTTGGACGGAACTGGCGCAAGCCCGCAGATTGAGAGGGTGCACGGGCACCCTGTCTATCGCCTGCGCGGAAGTTTGTTGCCGTTGGTCGACCTCGATTGCGAATTGAACATTGGCGCTTCCGGCCACTCCAGGTCCAAGGTAACCAACATTGTGGTGCTGCAAGCCGACACGCGGAGATTCGGGCTGGTTGTGGACGACATTCTCCATACCGAGGAGATCGTCGTGAAGCCCCTCGGGGAGCACTTGAAGGGCATCAACACCTATTGCGGAGCCACCATCATGGGAGATGGCCGGGTTGTTCTCATCCTCGATGTCGTCGGACTCGCGCAGCGGGCGCACGTGATCCGGGAGGACCAGGAACCCGCGGGCGCGAGTTTTTCTCCGCGTGTTTTGCCTGCAGCCCCGCCTTGTCGGCAGGCATTCTTGTTGGCCCACAATGGTCCGGAAGCAGAGGTTGCCATTCCGCTCTCCGCCGTGGCGCGTCTGGAACGGCTTCCTGCAAGCTTTCTGCGCAGCAGCGGGCAGCGGGAGGTGATGGAATACCGCGGGCGCGTGATCCCCGTTTTGCGCCTTTCGCAAGCGTTGGCCCCGGCCGAAATAGCACTGCCATCGGCCTCCGGCAATACGCTCGAGGCCGTCATCTATACGGACCAGGGGCATACGGTTGGCGTGATTGTGGATGGCATTATCGACATTGTTGACGAGCAGCTGACGGTGGAACCTCTCGCGTCCCGTCCTGGAGTGATTAGCTCGTTCGTTTCGGATCATAACGTCATAGAAATACTGGATCTGCCCGCGATCGTCCGAAGTGCGATACCGAATTTCGATAAGCCTGCAGAGCAGGCCGCCGCTGTCGGCTAACACGAGGCCATCTCGGGCTGCCAGCAGCGGATTCGGAGGCATGAACATGTTCAGCTTGAAGTACACGAAGATCGAAACCAAACTCCGCCTGTTGGTTGCAATGTCGGTGCTGGGGCTGCTGAGCTTTGCCGTGGTGTCCTATATCACTATCTCCAAGGTAAAGGTGGGGGGCATAGTTCAAACCGAGATAAAGCTCTATTCAGATCTCGCCGCCGATACGATGCCCCCGAATCTTGACTTCGAACGGGTGCGTTTTGCGGCTCGAGACATGTTGATTTTCGGCGATCGCAAGCTTCCCGAAAAAATCGCTTTGTACAACCAGCGGAACCGGGAATACGAAGATGCGGTCGCGAACTGGTCGAAGCGCCTGCCGCAAGGCGCCATCCGGGAGTTGCTGCTGGTCAACGCCGACCAGGCCAATCGCAAGTACGCGCAGATCTGCGAGAGCCGTTTGATCCCCGCGCTGAAGAGAGGGGATCGCAGTGAAGCTATGGCTGCACTTGAGGACGCTTCCGCTTTCGCTGGCCCGGCAACCGCCGCAACCAGCCGGGCAGTTCAGCTAGTGCAGGCCTACCAGGCAGAAATGGATCGAGGCGCGAAGGCCAGCGTGCGCAACGGCCTGCTCGCTCTGTTGGCGCTTGGTCTGGGCGTCACGCTGATGGTGACTTTCATTGGCATAACGAGCGGCAGCGGCATTTCGACCGCGACGAAGGAAGCTCTTCAGCTTGCCCATGCCATTGCCGCGGGCAATCTGATTCAGGCAGACATGAAGATCGGCGGGCGCGACGAGTTGGCCGAACTGGGAGACGCCTTGAACCAAATGAAAGAAAGCCTGCATGATGTGATTCGGTCAATCGCGGATACCTCCACGCACGTTGCTATTTCCAGCGAACAACTCTCAGCCACCAGCCAGCAAATCTCTGCCAGCACGGTCGAGACCTCAGCCCAGGCCAATGTGGTCTCGCAGGCGACCCAGAAAGTAAGCCAGAATCTGCAGAGTGTCGCGATCGGCGCGGAGCAAATGACCACGACCATCCAATCCATTGCCTCCAATGCTCATGAAGCTGCGACTATCGCGATTCGCGCGGTGGAGACTGCGCACACGGCCACGTTGGCCATCAGCAAACTCGGCCAGTCCAGCCGGGAAATCGGAGACGTGATCAAACTCATAACTTCCATTGCGCAGCAGACGAAACTCCTCGCGCTCAATGCCACAATTGAAGCTGCCCGCGCCGGAGAGGCGGGCAAGGGTTTCGCGGTCGTTGCAGGCGAGGTCAAAGAACTTGCCCGTCAAACTGCCAAGGCCACCGAGGACATCAGCCCCAAAATTGCCGCTATCCAAAACGATACCAGTCATGCCGTGGAGGCGATTGGCACGATCAGCACCATTATCAATCAGGTAAACGAAATATCAGGCACTATCGCGACCGCGGTCGAGGAGCAGAGCGCGACCACGAATGAGATGATGCGGAATGTGGCCGACGCCGCCAAGGCGTCGACCGAAATTACTCAGAATATTGCCGGTGTTGCCGAAGCTGCGCAAGGTACGTCCACCGGCGCGCAGGAATCACAGAAAGCTGCCAACCACTTGGCGGAAATGGCGGCGCAGTTGCACCAGTTAGTGGAGCAGTTCCAGATCTCCCAGCAAGCGCAGCCTGGTGGCAGCATGAGTGGTCGTACTCAGAAAAAAACGATGACGGCGCATGCCTAATTCTCGGGCATGAACATTTGCCTGACTCAAGGCACGATGTCAGCCTGCGCTGGGGTTCCACGCGCGGAATCCGGAGCAATCCATACCGTAAGCTTGGAGGGCTCCACGGCGAATTGATTGCGATCATTCCAGCTAGCAAATGATTCTGGCGATAATTCGAATTTCACCGTCTTTGTTTCTCCCGCGCCCAAAGTAATCGTCTGGAAGCCCTTCAAAGCTCGCACCGGTTGCTCGGTGCTCGTACCCTGCAGGCGAACGTAGAGTTCCACCACTTCATTCGCTGGGCGTGATCCGGCATTGCTGATGTCGGCTTCGACCGTCAGTGCTGGGGGATTGTTTGCAGTAAGAGCTCGGTTTAGTTCTCCGGCGCTCAGATGGTCTGCGCTAACTTTAGTTGCGCCGTAAGAGAAGGTCGTGTACGAGAGTCCGTAGCCGAAAGGAAACTGAGGAGCGTTCTGCTCATCGATATAACGCGACACGTATCTTTCTTCGATGTTGGAGGGAGGGTGCGTCAGATCGGTTCCCGCGGGAGGCCGACCCGTGTTGTTGGAGTTGTAGTAGAGAGGTTCCTGGCCCACGCTGCGAGGCCAACTCACGACCAGCTTGCCGCTGAGGTTCACGTCGCCAAATAGAGTCCGCACCAGCGCCGGTCCACCGCTCATCCCCGGAAGCCATGCCGCCATAACAGCCGGGACGTGCTGGAAGGCCCATGGCAACGTTAGCGGACGTCCGCTGAACAAGATCAGGATCACCGGCTTTCCGGTATTTACTACTGCTTCGAGCAATTCTTCCTGCCGACCGGGCAGTCCCAGATGCGCGCGCGAAGCCGCCTCGGCGCTCATGTCAGGGCTCTCGCCCAGCGCCAGAATGGAAATATCAGCCTTGCGCGCACCCGCAACTGCTTCTGCAATATCCTGGTCGGTCCCGTCGAGAATGCCGCTCCCCTTGTAGCGGGCTACGTGTTCCTTTCCTACTCTTTGCACCAGCGCCGCCAGGAAACTGGTGCGCGGGCCCGATCCCGGCGGCGTTCCATTGGGATACGAGGAATCCTCCCCAACGGGGCCAATCAAAGCGAAATTCTGAGTGCCCTTGGAGAGCGGAAGCTGAGGCTTACCCTCCGGCCCGCTCGCATTTTTCAGCAACACGAACGAGCGTTCCGCAGCGGTTTGCGCCAGCGCGACGTTCTCCGGATGGTAGAGCGCCTTGGGTGCAGCTGCCTCATCGACATAGGGATGCTCGAACAAACCCAGCGCCAACTTTACCCGCAGCACGTGCCGCACCGCCTCGTCGATGGCGGCGGCGGGTATTTGCCTCGAACTGACCAGCGCCTGCAGATTGTCGTGATACAGGCTGCTCACCATGTCCATATCGACCCCGGCCAGAAACGCTTTGCGCGCAGCCGTAGCGCCATCGTTGGCGAGTCCTTTTATGATGAGCTCTCCGATAGAATTCCAGTCGCTCACGACTAGTCCCTTGAAGCCCCACTCGTTTCGCAGAATTTGTTTGAGGGTAAATGGATTCGCTGATGCCGGCGTCCCGTTCAGCGTGTTGAACGCGCTCATCAAGGAAGCCGTGCCAGCTTCCACAGCAGAATGGAATGGCGGTAAATAGAATTCGCGCAGCGTGTGCTCCGAAATCTCCGTAGTGTTGTAGTCTCGTCCGCCCTCGGCGGCGCCGTATCCGACAAAATGTTTGGCGCAGGACGCGATACTATCCGGAGCGTCCAAGCGCTGCCCCTGATATCCACGGACGTAAGCGGCCGCCATTGCCGAGCCGAGAAATGGATCTTCGCCCGCACCTTCCGCCATGCGTCCCCAGCGCGCGTCACGCGCGATATCGACCATCGGGGAAAATGTCCAGCGGATCCCGTTGGCCGAGGCCTCCATGGCCGCAGCCCGCGACGCTTTCTCCACGATTATCGGATCCCATGTCGAAGCCAATCCTAGCGGAATGGGGAACTCTGTCTTGAATCCATGGATCACATCCAGCCCGAACAAAATTGGAACGTGCAGCCGGGCTTTCTCCATCGCGATCCGTTGGTACATGTTGATCTGATGAGGATCGGTGACGTTGAATAGCGAGCCGATCTGCCCCTTCGCGATCATGTCCCCATAGTCGCTGCGTCCCGTTCCCGGCCCAGTCGGCTGGCCGGCAGAATATTGCACCAACTGCCCAACTTTTTCTTCCAGCGTCATCTGTTGCAGGATGGTTTCGATCTTGGCATCCAAGGCCGGATCGTTAATTCCATTGGGTTGCGCGGGCGCTGGCCTTGCGATTTGCGCGGTGGCAGTGATCTGTACCACGACGCATAACAGCAGGATCCAGAGGGGGTGCACGCAACCGCGCACCGCACGACGCTGAGAGAGAATGTCGGAAAATAATTGATCGAACGAGATCGGCACGATGTCTCCGTTAGACAAGTTAGGACTAAAACGGATTAGTACGACATCGTATGAAAAACTCTTTTGACAGTGAAGTCAATACGTTGGGACTCTACACCACAGTGATTCGCGCCGTTTCGGCTGCCGAAGGTTCTGTGGGCGAGTTCAATTCCGCCAGTGGGCAGTGCGGGGACAGGTAACTCAACTTGCGCTGGATGATTTGTGGAGAGTACTTGCCCAGGTAATGAGAAATAGTCTCAACACGAATCTTGATTCCTCCTGCCGGTTTAGTGGAGTCGAGATCGCCGAATTTGAAGTAGAGGGTTCCCGTCGCCTCGACAATCTTCTGCGATGGAGTGTAGGTGGGCTGATCCATGCCGCACTCGTAACTGGAAAGCCGCACCACGCACGTGATCCACGGGCATCGTGCAGCAACCTTAGCGCCCCACATGATCTCGTTGGTGTTGCTGCTGTAAGAGGACGTCCATACATCGGAAATATCAAATGGACTCTTGATGCGTCCCACTTTCAGATCCGCCTCAAAGAGCCAATTCATCAGGTCCGGATCGGTGGGAAGATATTGCAGCCAGAGAATGGGATAGCCGCACGCCTGAATCTCTGCTTCAATCTCGTGTCCGATCCCAGTGTCCATGTGATACGGGCGGGCCAGCACTAAGACACAAGGCTTGTGATTTTCCGCACACCAGGAGAGAATCTCTCGCCCTTGTCTTCGAATGCGCTCGGTTACGTCATCCAACGCCGCAAAGCCTCTCGTCACCGCGCGAGTCGTTTCCTCGGCATCAAGATCAAACACGTCTTTCAAGGAAGAGTGGATTTGCTCGGTCACCACATGCCGGTCCCCCAGGCTGACAAACGGAGAGGCATACACCACATTGTTTTCCGCGAAGATGTCGCGCTCTTTCAGGAAGCCCGCCTTAATGTTTTCCGGCCCGGCCATCACGCGCGTGCAAGTCACGGTATCCTCAACGTGCCCATAGAGCGCGGATGGCAGTGAGTGAATCATGGGGCTGAGTAGAATGTTGATCTTTTTCTTCTGCCCGAAGATGAGTTCTCCATAGTGCCCGCTGATGCACTTCACGGGGTAACAGCAGTCCACCGTCCCGCGTCCCTTGCCGAATTCGCGACCCTGCTCCTCCGAAGTATCGGAACTGAAGATGATGTTTTCCGAAGAGACGCCCAGTTCTTTCAGGAAGCCCACCCAGAACTGGTGAGTCGTCCAGATGTTGAGCACCTTGGGAATGCCGACGCGTAGTTGCGAGCGATCCTTACGCTGGCCCTTAGTTGCGGCGGAAGCCTTCTTGCCGAACCATGTCTGCAATGTTGGGAAACGCATTCTTCGTCTTCTCGATTCCGGCTTTGATGACCTTCATTTCGGTCAAGTCCTCGACCAGCCCCTTGGGACACGAATTATTCACGATGACGCGCTCCCAGCCCGTCGCGAGTGGAACCTTGCTCCAGGGGCGTCCCTTGCCCTCGAGCAGTTCCACGTCAATGAAGCTGCGTTGACAGTTCACCGGACACCAGTGGCACACGGTGTCGGTCGACGTCGCGGTCTTGTAGGTCAGTTTTTCGATCGCGTCGAACCCCCGGAACATCGTGCGGCCGCCATTCTTCCACCAGTCGAGAGCGACCAGGCCAGCACCGATGGCTCCCGCCTCGCCGGAATAAGGATGGACGACTACTTCCGCATCGGGAACCTTGTTAAGAATAAAGTCCACCTGGGTCTTCACCACGGCAAGATTGCGATGGGTGCCGCCCTGCAAGATATATTTCCTGCCCACTTGCTGCAGGTTGTTCATGCCTCCGGCATAGATCCAGACATTGAGCGGCAGAATAGCGCAGAGCCCAGCGAGAATTTCTTCTGCTTGCCATCCCTTC
>JAICJP010000227.1 GCA_025928375.1 Candidatus Sulfotelmatobacter sp. | reverse complement strand
TATGGCGAGATCATCGGCGGCTCGCAGCGTATGGCCTCGCACGAATTGCTGCTCAAGCGCATTCACGAGCACGGCCTGCCCGAGGAAGCATTCAAGTGGTACCTGGATCTGCGCAAATACGGCAGCGTCCCGCATGGCGGCTTCGGCATGGGCATCGAGCGCGCGGTGGCCTGGATCTGCGGCCTTGAACACGTGCGCGAAACGATTCCGTTCCCGAGAATGCTGTACCGGCTCTACCCCTGAGAATTTGGTAATTGGGAAATTTGGTAATTTTGTAATTTGAACTCAGCCTTGGTTTAGATTACGAAATTTAAAAATTACAAAATTGCAAAATCCTTCATGACGACTCCCATCGCACCGTCCACTCCGGTCTCTGGCCGCAAGATTCGAGTTATTGGTGTGCCTCTCGATCTTGGGCAATCGCGTCGCGGCGTCGATATGGGGCCGTCGGCGGTGCGCGTCGCCGGACTGGAAGCGCGCCTGGAAGCTCTGGGGCACGAAGTGGAAGACGGCGGCAACGTTGCCGTCGCGATTCCTGAACAGAAGAAGGAAGGCGCGGCCAATGCGAAGTACCTGAGGGAAATCACCGCGACCTGCACCAAGCTCGCCGAACTGGTTCTGAAGACCGTGGAAGCGGGGCGGGTGCCGCTGTGCCTGGGTGGAGATCACTCCATGGCGGCCGGCACGGTCTCGGGGGTCGCCGAATTCTACCGCCGCCAAAACCAGCGCGTCGGCCTCATCTGGATCGATGCCCATACCGACATCAATACTCCCGAGTCTTCTCCGAGCGGCAATGTCCACGGCATGCCGCTCGCTGCTCTAATGGGATTGTGGGACTCCGAGCTGGCCAACATCTTTGAGTTCTGCCCGAAAATCAGGCCCGAAAACTGCGTGCTGGTGGGCGTGCGCGATATCGACGCGGTGGAGAAAGAAAACGTGCGCCGGGCCGGCATCGGCGTCTTCACCATGCGCGACATCGACGAGCGCGGCATGCGCACCGTGATGGAAGAAGCTCTCCGCATGGCCGGACGCGGCACCGCCGGATATCACATCTCCCTCGATATGGACTGGGTCGATCCCGAAGACGCGCCTGGAGTCGGCACGCCCGTGCGCGGTGGAGCGACCTACCGAGAAGCCCACCTTGCCATGGAAATCATCGCCGACCATGGCCGCATGCTGAGCTTCGAAATCGTCGAAGTGAATCCCGTAATTGACGAGCACAACCAGACCGCCGACCTGGCGGTGGAACTGGCGTTATCGGCTTTCGGAAAAAAAATTCTCTAAGCCGCATGCACAAATCGGGTAATCGGTTTTGACATATATCGCGCCATCCCTCCTGATTTCCGTCACATCCAAAGGGCGTGATTCGTCCTCTAGTGCTTTCCATTCTCAGCGGTGCGCTGATTGCCGGCGCGCAAAACGCCAGGGATCCGGCAGCATGCAGCAATAGCAACAACACCAGTGCGAGCTCGAAATATCAAGGAAGCCGGGCCAATACTGCGCCCGGCAACGTGAGCAAGTTGCCCATTCGTTCTCTGCTTTACTTTGGATCTCAGACCCGCATTTACGCGCGCTACATGCCGTGGTTTGGAGATTCGCATCATCGCGAGGTCGGATATCGCTCGGACGATGCGCATCAGGTCGCGCGCCAGGTCACAGATATGTTGAGCCGCGGCATTCAGGGCGCGATTGTGGATTGGTATGGGCCGCGCTCCGGAGCCAAGAATGACAGCACGATCCTGCTGATGAAGGAAGCCGAACGCCAGGGATTTGAATTCGCTATTTCCGAAGACGCCGGAGCTCTTTCTGACTGCAAGCCGCCAGGCTGCGACGTGACTGGGCATTTAATCTTGGATATGCACTATGTGGCCGACCATTTCGCGCCATCCCCCGCATACATTCGCTTCAACGACAGGCCCGCCTTGTTTTTCTTTGGGCTGGAAAAATATTCCATCGACTGGCGCCGGGTCAGACAATCTCTCCCGCTGAACCCGCTTTTCTTCTTCCGAAACTCTGGATCGCTCAACGATCCCAATGCCGACGGCGCCTATGCCTGGATTGCTCCCGAAACTGCCGGCCCCAGCGATCCGATGGGCATGAAATACCTCGAGCGCTTCTATAGCAAAGCGCAGAGCTCCGGCAAGATCGCCATGGGCTCGGCCTACAAGGGCTTCGATGATGCCGACGCTGGTTGGGGAAAGGGCCGTGTTATCGACCAGCAATGTGGACACACATGGCTTTCTACTTTTTCCGAGGCGTCCCGGTTCTACTCTTCAAAAAACCAATTACCCGCTCTGATTGTTCCTACCTGGAACGACTACGAGGAAGGCACTGAGATCGAAACCGGTATCGACAATTGTGTCCAGGTCCAGGCCCGACTCACGCCAGATACTCTCAACTGGAGCATCTCGGGTCCCGAGGACACCATCGATCATAACAGGGTTCTGGTGGAACGTGGCTCCGATTGGAGCGAAGCGGCGGATCTCCCGCCCCGATCGCGGTCAATCGACCTGAGCCGGCTGCGCCTGAGTGGAAAACCGGCAGCATTCTGTGTCGAGGCCGTCGGCAAAGCTTCCATGCTCAATCATTTTTCGGGACGTGTGGAATACGCAGTGCCCAACCGGCCGAGCGAATGATTTTGTTATCTCGCGATGCAGGTCGCCCGGGGGTGTTCAACATCACCCCGCAGTTTGACACCTCCGCCCTCTGCCCGTTATCCTAAGTCTTGCTCCTTGCGGTACTTACGCCTGATGGCGTGCTTCCGCGGGTTGGTGCCGGCGCGATCGCCGCGGAGTTTTCGCCATGTTCCTCGACATCAAACAATTGGAACTTCATCCTCTGGATTTCGAGGAGGAGTATCAGCCGGGTGCGATCGATCTGGGCGGCGAGGCCACGCAGCATAGTCCGCTGAAGGCGTCGGGGCATGCGGAGGTGGTCGAGGAGCATCACGGCAAGCACCAGATCATCAAAGACATCCGGCTGCGCGGGCGACTGGCGACTGGACTGGAATTGCAGTGTGCGCGCTGCCTGGAGCCGGTGCGCGAGGACGTTCAGCGAGATTTTGAGTTGCTCTACCGTCCGTTGGGGGCGGATGCCGGCAGAGATGAGCTGTCGGTCACCGATGCCGAAGCCGAGATCGGCTATTATCAAGGAGAAGGTATTCTGCTTGAGGATGTTCTGCGGGAGCAGGTGCTGCTCGCGTTGCCCTTGAAGGTCACGTGCCGGGCGGATTGCAAGGGATTGTGTCCGGAGTGCGGGAAGAATTTGAACGAGGAGCAGTGTTCGTGCTCCAGGGAAATAGAAGATCCGCGCTGGGCGGCGCTGAAAGATGTCCGCAGCCGGCTGGAGCAGAAGAGCGGCTCTTAGCTTTTAGCCGTTAGCTTTTAGCTCCCTTAGCCGCATTGGCCGCCAACTGCTACTGCTAATTTGCTGATCGAATCACAAAGTTTCGTGCTGGCCACTAAGGCCGCTTAAAGGAATCCGAACAAATGCCTAATCCAAAACGCCGTCACTCCCAGAAGCGTACGTCCACCCGGCGCGCGCATGATGCCCTGAAGGCCCATTCACTTTCCGAATGCCCCAACTGTCACGAGAAGAAAATGCCGCATCGCGCCTGCCTGAAGTGCGGGTACTATAAGGGACGCGAAGTTCTCGACGTTGAAGAAGCCAGCTAGTCTCATCACAACATGCCTAGCGTGATTGCGCTGGATGCGATGGGTTCGGATCGCGCCCCCAAGCCGGAAGTGGAGGGCGCGCTGCAGGCCGCGCGTCAGTACGGCCGGCGTGTGCTGTTGATCGGGCCTGAGAAAATCGTGAAGGCGGAGCTCGATCGGCATCGCGGAGCTGCGCGACTGCCTGTTGAAGTTGTCCACGCCAGCGAATACATCACCATGGACGATAAGGTGGAGGCGATCCGCGCCAAGCGGGACAACTCCATGCGGGTGGGGCTGCGGCTGGTCCGCGAAGGTACTGCCAGCGGATTTGTGACGGCTGGAAATACTGGCGCGGCTATGGCCACGGCCAAGATTGTGCTGGGGGCGGTGCCCGGGGTTGATCGTCCCGCGCTGGCCGGCGTGTTTCCTACTGCGCCCGGGAATCCTGCCATGCTGCTCGATGTGGGCGCGAACGTGGATTGCACTGCACAAAATCTGGAGCAGTTCGCGATCATGGGGGAGATCTATTTCCGGGCGATGTTCGGGAAGGCGGCGCGCGTTGGCCTGCTCTCGATCGGCGAAGAGGAAACCAAGGGGAACGAACTCACGCGGGAAGCGTTTCAGCGGCTGAAGCAGCTGCCGCTGAATTTTGTGGGGAATGTGGAAGGGCGCGACCTTTACAGCGGCCGGGTGGACGTGATCGTTGCCGACGGCTTTGTCGGAAATGTCGCGCTTAAGATCTCCGAAGGCGTCGCCAATCTGGTGCGCTCGGCGTTGAAGGAATCGCTGAAGGCGACAATTACGCGGCAGGTTGGGGCGTGGGTGTCGCGCAGCGCTTTTGAAGATTTCAAAAAGCGTCTGGACCACACCGAATATGGCGGTGCGCCGCTGCTGGGAGTAAAAGGCGTTTGCATCATCACGCATGGATCGTCCAATGCCAATGCGATGAAGAATGCCATCCGGGTGGCGGCGGAATTCGGCGAAAGCGGCATCAATCAGGCTATCGAACATGGCTTGGCCGCGCTGCACCAAACCGCTGTCAGCAGTACTTGAGCGCCGCCCTGAGCGAAGCAAATTCAGCCTGTTTCAGGTGCATGATCATTCAGGCAGAACCGCGCTCGGGATGAGAACAAAGGCGAAATGAACGAATCCAGAAAGATCGCATTAATTTTCCCCGGCCAAGGCTCGCAGGTGGTGGGCATGGGGAAAGAACTGGCGGAAAGGTATCCCGAGGCCCGCGAGACTTTCGAAGAAGCGGATTACGCTCTCGGCTACAAACTTTCGCAGCTCTGCTTTGAGGGCCCAGAAGACCAGCTTCGGCTGACCGAGATCACCCAGCCGGCTATCCTGACGACTTCCGTAGCGGCACTTCGCGTACTGCAAAGCCGGATACCCAAACCGAATTTTGTCTGTGGGCACAGCCTGGGGGAATATTCAGCGCACGTGTGCGCCGGAACGTTCTCTTTCGCGGATGCGGTGCGCACCGTGCGCAATCGCGGCAAGTACATGCAAGAAGCGGTGCCGGTTGGGGTGGGGAGCATGGCTGCCATTCTCGGCATGGAGTTCGGGAAAGTGGCGGCCGTGTGCCATGATGCCGCGCAAGGCGAGGTCTGTTCTCCCGCCAACATCAACTCGCCCGAACAGATTGTCATTTCAGGAAACACCGCCGCGGTGGAGCGCGCCACCAGGATCGCCGACGAACGCGGCGCCAAGCGCGCCAAGGTTTTGCCGGTGAGCGCACCCTTTCATTGTTCGCTGATGAAGCCGGCGCAAGATCGCCTGGAAAATGATTTGAAGAAAATCACTATGTCAAAACCGGTGTATCCGGTGGCGTGCAATGTGGATGCGGAGATGGTCAGCGACGATAACCGCGCGCTCGATGCGCTGGTCCGGCAGGTGACCGGCTCGGTGAAGTGGGAGCAATGTATGCGCCTGCTGATCGCGGAAGGGGTTGATACTTTTATCGAAGTCGGTCCGGGAAAAGTTCTATGCGGGTTAATGCGCCAGATCGACCGCTCCAGGACCTGCATGAATGTGGGGGACGAGGCCAGCCTGACGAAGACTCTGGAGACGCTGGGGAAGTAAACGCCTGAGATCGCCATTAAGAGCTAGCGGTTCAATGAAAGAGTAGCTCACAAGGTGGGTAGCCGAGCGTGTGGTTGGAGTTTTCATACCAGACCTGGGCATGTTCGGTGCGATCATTCACCACTACGTCCACAACCACTCCGCTGGAAGAATCTCCCCCTTGATTAGGGCACTTGCTTGCCCCATATACTTTGTAGCTCTTCACGAGGCCCCACTCTCCGCCCTTTCCCCAGTCGCGATAGAAATCATTGAAAGGATATTTTGCATGCGTCTGCGGATTCTTCTGCCAATCCGGGTCATGCATCCAGATGCCGTAAGCCCTGTTGTAATCCTGTTGTTGCAGTGCCTGAAAGAAGTGACCCACCACGCGCTCCTGCGGCCAATAGCGGAACCACCAGGCTAGAAAAGCCAGAACGATTACAACCAGGATGGCGGAGATGATTCGATTTCTCTTCTTGCGCGACTTTTCGGGATCGTACTGCTTCGCATCCAGCAGCGTCATGTGTCTAGCATAACGGACACGGCGGAGCTAGGGAAAGTTCCAGGCACGGGGAGAAAGTCTGTAATTTTGTAATCTGGTAATTTTGTAATCGAAAATCGCTAAGTTGCGCGAGTGTCCGCACCGAGATTCAAATGATGAGATCGCCAGATTACTAGATTACCAAAATTACCAGATTACAAAGTTAGAGGGTTCTCTTGAACAAAGGGATCGCGATGCTTAGCGTGATTGCGGCAAAGATGGCTAGAAACAGCATGTCGCCCCAGACCGCCGAGAGCGTGGTTTGCTTCAGCAGCAGGCATTTGAAGCCGTCTACGGCATAGGTGAAGGGATCGCATTTCGCGATTGCACGCAACCAGCGCGGGAAGGCCTGAATGGGATAGACGGATCCGCTGGGAAAGAACAGCAGCGTGTTGAGGATGCCGAACATCGCGCGAGGCACCAGCGGATCTTCAATGCGCACCATCAACAGGAACATCATGGTGTTGAAGGCCATCGAGGTCAGCACGATCATGATGACCAATCCGACGGCCGTCAGCGGATTAAAAATGGTGGACACACCGGCCAGCAGGGAACCGATGCCCACGATGATGACCCCGGTCATGACGGCCTTGATGGCGCCGGCGAGATTCAACCCGAGCACAAGCTCTAGCTTGCTAATGGGCGTGACCAGATAGCCTTCGTGCACGCCACGGGCCTTGTCGTCGATGTAGAGCATGCCGCCGCCGATCATTACTGACACGAACATCGCTAACACCAGGGAGCCGGGCAGCAGATACTTCATGTACTCGATGTAGGGATAGAGTTCGACGATATCCAACGCGGTCTGCTGCAGG
>JAICJP010000386.1 GCA_025928375.1 Candidatus Sulfotelmatobacter sp. | reverse complement strand
TCTCTCCCTCAGCAATTCCTGTTCCCGCAGATTTTTCGTCATTGCGATTGCGCGTTGAATCTCCTCCCGCGCCTCGCTGAACCTGCCCAGCTTCATCAGCAGGTCTCCGCGCACACTTGGAAACAGATGGTAGCCGTCCAGCGTGGAATCACCGCCAGGTATGCCCGCCGCATCGAGTGCGTCTAGCCCAGCGGCCGGGCCTTGCGCCATGCCCACCGCGACTGCTCGATTCAGGGCCACGATGGGAGATGGCGCGGTTTGCATCAGAGCGTCGTAAAGAAGAACGATCCGTTCCCAGTCAGTCTCGTCAGCTCTGCGAGCCCGCATGTGACACGCAGCAATCGCCGCCTGCAAAGCGTAGTATTCATCTCCGCCACCTAGCTTCTGCGCATGTTCGAGCGCGGTCATTCCCCGCTGAGTCTGCGCGCGGCCCCACAAAGAGCGATCCTGATCCGGCAGCAAAACCGCCTCCCCCCTGGTTCCCCGGCGAGCCGCAGTGCGCGACGCATTGAGTTCCATCAGTGCCAGAAGCGCGTGAACCTCAGACTCGCCGGGCAGAAGTTGCACCAGCATCCGTCCGAGCCGCAGCGCCTCGTCGCAAAGTGCCGCCCGCATCCACTCCTCTCCTGACGTCGCGGTATATCCCTCATTAAAGATCAGGTAGACGACGGAAAGTACTGACTTCACCCTGCGGCGTAACTCGTCCCCGCGCGGCGTCTCAAAGGGCACATGAGCTTCCGACAGAGTCTTCTTGGCGCGAAAGATCCGCTGTCCCATCGTTTTTTCGGGCACAAGAAAGGCGCGGGCGATCTCCTCGGTAGTGAGGCCGCCAATCAAGCGCAACGTAAGCGCGATGCGTCCTTCCACCGCAAGTGCCGGATGGCACGCGGTAAAGATAAGCCTCAGCACGTCATCGTCGATCACCTGATCCAGTGCCCGATCCATCGCCTCACCGAGCCGCTGCTGTTGCACTTCAAGCTCCCGAGCAATTTCTTCGTGCTGTAGCACAAGCATCTGCCCACGGCGCAGAGTGTCGATGGCACGCCGCTTTGCCGCCGTCATCAGCCACGCAGCAGGATTTTCGGGGATACCTTCTTCGGGCCACCGCTCAAGGGCCGCAACCAGCGCCTCCTGGGCGAGTTCCTCAGCGACGCCGATATCGTGGGTGACGCGGGCAATCGCAGCGATAAGCCGCGTAGACTCGATCTTCCACACCGCCTCAATCGTCTTGTGCACTTCGCTCATGTTCGCCTGACTCCATTTTAATGGTCGTCAGGCGAACACTGTTGCTGATGCACGTGACTCGGCAATGCCGTTGCGCCCTATGTTTCCCGTTCAGGATTGGCTTTCCATTTCTCCGGAATCGCAAGGAACTCTCGCACCTCGGCCGGCACCCTGCATGCGACGGCGGCCTTGCGCGCCCACTCCACCGCCTCGTCCATGTCGGCACACTTCAGCAGCCACAGACCGCCCACATGCTCCTTCGCCTCCAGATACGGCCCATCGGTGACGACCACCTCTCCGCCGGCCTTTTTACGCACCGATTTCGCCTTCCCCGCGGGTTGCAGCCCGCCGGCAAAATCCCTCACCCCAGCAGCGATCATCTCCCGGTTCAGCGCGCTGATGTCCCGTATCATCGCTTCCGCGTCCTCGGGCAGTTGATAGTTCTCGGGGTGTTGAATAGCAACCAAATATTGCGGCATATCTTCTCCTGTATGAGTTTCCAGCCGGGGTAGTTAATCCAGCCTTCACTATAACGACGAACGGCGAGCGCGGAATTCGACAAATTGCCCAGAAGAATTCCAGTTCTGAGGTCCGCTGCCGTCGGACCGCTCAGCCCTCTGCGGGGGCCGGCATGAAGAAAATTTCTCGCACCTCGATCGCCGTACGGCACGCTTTGGCGCCCTTGCGCGCCCACGTCAGCGCCTCGTCCATGTCAGCGCATTCCAATATCCATAGACCTCCCACGTGCTCCTTGGTCTCCAGGTACGGCCCGTCGGTGATGAGCACTTCACCCTTGGGCTGCGCACGTAGCGACTTTGCCTTGCCCAGGCCGCAGGCGAACTTTCTGACACCAGCAGCGATCATCTCGCGATTGAGCGCGTGGATTGCCTCTACTATCGCTTCGTCCTGTGTCGACGGGTCAAAGTTGTCGGGTAGGTAACCAGAAACCAGAAATTGCGGCATGTCGTCTCCTAAAGTGGTCTTCAGCGGGCTAGTTGCCCCGCCTTCACTATAACGACGAACGACGAGACCGGAATTCTACAAATCGTCCAGAAAAGTTTTAGTTCGGGCCGCTCATCGTTTACCTGCTCCGCTCAGAAATCCACTGCTCCGGGACACAAACGGCGCTCGCACGCTGTGCATGTCATATCATGTTGGGGCAAAGGAGCAGCATCATCCCTACTCTATGTTCACGCGAATCATAGTTTGCCTCCTCTTCGCTCTGATCTCGGCCGCAGGCTTGCCCGCTGCCGATTTTTCCATGAAGGTGACCGACAAGAACTACCTCGATACTCACGGTTTCAGCGTCTTTCTCTACGACAGCACGTACCATCCCATTTTTGTGGACCAAAAGAACACGGCCATGGAGATGATTCTCCACGGCCAGCGCATCGCCACCAACGGCGATGTGCGGCTGATGCCAACGCCGGAGCAGTGGGATCTGGTGGCAACCCTCAAAGACCGCCATCCCGACAAGGCGAACAGCCGGCTCACCGCCGACCTCGCTTTCCCGACCTTCGACTTCAGTTACACACTCGAAGTGGCAGCGGAGCCCGGTGGCGTGAAGGTCAGCATCAATCTCAACAAGCCTCTGCCCCAGAAACTGGCGGGGCGGGCGGGCTTCAACCTGGAGTTCCTGCCCTCGATCTACATGGGCAAAGCGTACCTGGTGGACGGAACCAAAGCCGGCATTTTCCCGCATACGCCCAACGATCCCATGACGAAGGTTTTGCCCCTGCCTGACGAACCCAAGAAGGCGTACTACCTCGAGGACTGGGACAAGGCCAAGGGATACACTCAGCCGCTGCCGTTCGCCGAGGGCAAGAGCATTACCCTCGGGGTCGACGACGCGCTGGCCCGGGTAAATGTAGTGTCAGATACGGCCAACCTCATGTTGTTCGATGGACGCGACCGCGCGCAGAACGGCTGGTTCGTGTTGCGTTCACTGATCCCTTCTGGCAAGACCACCGGCGCAATCGTCTGGCACATCAGGCCCGACGTGATTCCGAACTGGACGCGGCCGCCGATGATCGCGCACAGTCAGGTCGGTTACACGCCGGGCTTCTCCAAGGTGGCGGTGCTCGAACTCGACCCGAAGTACGACGCCCCGAAAACTGCCAGAGTGCTGCGCCTGATGGAAGACGGATCTTACAAGCAGGTGTTCGAAGGCCCGATCACTCCTTCAACTCCCTGGTTGCGCTACGTCTACTCGAAATTCGACTTCACCCCCGTGAAGGATCCCGGCCTTTATGTAATCGAGTACGCGGACCAGCGCACGGCGCCCTTCCCCATCGCAAAGGACGCTTACGCAAACATCTGGCAGGACAGCCTGGACCATCACCTTGCGGAGCAAATGGATCACGTTGCCGTTCGCGAAGGCTACCGCATGTGGCATGGCGCTTCACACCTGGATGATGGCCGCATGGCGCCGGTGGTTGGGGAGCAATTCGACGGCTGGAACCAGGCCACAGCAACGGACGGGAAGTACAAAGGCGGCGATCACATCCCTGGAATGAATGTGGGCGGCTGGTACGATGCCGGCGACTTCGACCTCGAGGAGCCTGCGCAGCTGAGCGTGATCCAGAGCCTCTCTCTGGGATATCGCGAATTTAACCTCAAGTATGACGAGCTTACGGTGGATGAAACCGCCCGCGAGGTTGAGATGCACCGTCCCGACGGCGTGCCGGACACGGTGCAGCAAGTCAAGCATGGCGCACTGCTTATCCTGGCGCAGTTTCACAACATCGGCCACGCCATCCGCGGCACTCACGAGCCAGATCTGCGTCAGTACACGCAAGTGGGCGACGGAGCCTCGAAAACTGACGGCCGCATTTACGACCCCAAGCTCGGCCCCAACGAAACGAAGGGCGACTACTCCGGCAAGCCGGACGATCGCTGGATCTTCACGACGAACAATCCGTATTTCCAGTGGAATGCGATTGCCGCGCTCGCCGCAGCGGCGGATACGCTGAAACACTGGGACGACGCGTTAGCAAAGGACTGCCTCGACACCGCAATCAAAGCATGGAACGACGCGAAGGCTCACCCAACGGAGTAT
>JAICJP010000315.1 GCA_025928375.1 Candidatus Sulfotelmatobacter sp. | reverse complement strand
TACGCCGAAGTGACCGCGGCTACACGAGACCGCTAGCGCCCGGGTTCAAGCGCAGCGATTCCACCTGCGGCTGCACGCTCATCTGCTTCAAATAGGCATCCACGCAAGCAGCGGCCTTGCGGCCTTCGGAGATCGCCCACACGACCAGAGACTGCCCACGACGTATGTCTCCGGCGGCAAATACTCCTGGAACGGAGGACATTGAGTTCTCGTCGGTGGCAACGTTGCCGCGATGATCGAGTTGAACTCCCAACTGCTCGATCATCCCTTTGCGCACAGGTCCGAGGAATCCCATAGCGATCAGGACGAGATCGGCATCCATGGTGAATTCTGTACCTGCAAGCGGCTCGAATTTCGGCGGAGGGCCGACGCGCACAGCATGAAGTTGCTTGACGTTCCCGTCGGCATCACCAGTAAATCGACTGGTGGCAATACTCCAGTCGCGGATTCCCCCTTCTTCATGAGCGCCTTCGATGCGCAACTGCATGGGCCAAAGCGGCCATGGAGTTGATGGGGAGCGCTCGTCCGGCGGTTTGGGCATGATTTCAAACTGATGCACCGACAGCGGCTTCTGGCGATGACAGGTGCCGAGGCAATCTGCCCCAGTGTCGCCTCCACCGATGATCACCACGCGCTTGCCGGTCGCCAGAATTTCGAGTGCGGGAGCAATCGTATCGCCCAGGCAGCGCCGATTGGCCTGCGGCAGGAATTCCATCGCGAAGTGGATTCCTTTGAGCTCGCGCCCAGGAACCTTCAGGTCGCGCGGGTGTTCGGATCCTCCGGCGAGGACGATTGCGTCGAATTCACGACGCAGGTCCTCGACCGCGACATTGTTGCCGACCTCAGCATTGGTAACGAACTTCACGCCCTCGGCCGTCATTTGCTCCAGGCGGCGATCGATGACCTGTTTTTCGAGCTTGAACTCGGGTATGCCATAACGCAGCAGGCCCCCGATGCGGTCCGCCTTTTCATGGACCGTCACGTCGTGGCCGGCGCGGGAGAGCTGTTGCGCTGCGGCGAGTCCCGCCGGACCTGAGCCTACGATGGCTACCTTTTTGCCGGAACGACGCTTCGCAGGCTGCGGCCGGATCCAGCCCTCCAGAAATGCGCGCTCGACGATGTTCTTTTCGTTCTGCTTGATCGCCACGGGCGGCGCATTGATGCCCAGCACACACGAGGCTTCGCAGGGCGCAGGACAAATTCGTCCCGTGAATTCGGGAAAATTGTTGGTGGCGTGCAACTGCCGGACTGCCTCTTTCCAGCGCCCGCGATAGACCAGATCATTCCAATCAGGGATCAGATTGCTGACGGGACATCCCGTCTGGCAAAAAGGCACGCCGCAATCCATGCAACGCGCACCCTGTTTCCGCAACTGCTCTTCCGGGAAGTCCTGGTAAATTTCAAACCAGTCGTTCACCCGTTCGAGCACCGGCCGGCGGGGCGCCAGTTCCCGCGGATATTCCATGAATCCCGTGTTCTTACCCATGCTGCACCTGCTCTGCGTCGGCCAGAACGGCAACGGCTTCGCCCGGAATGTAAGCGTGCTGGCTGCGGCTCACGCCCAGCACGCGTTTGAATTCGTGCGGGAAGACCTTGATGAAGCGCGGAGCCGCCTCCTGCCAGTTATCCAGAAGCCATTTGGCGCGCGGGCTCCAGGTCAATTCGAGGTGCCGCACGATCAGCGTCTTCACCACTTGCACGTCGTGCGGATCGAGCAAAGGCTCCAGATCCACTGAGTCGAGGTTGCAGCGCTCCTCGGTGAAATCGCCGCGCTCATCGAAGACATAGGCGATGCCGCCGCTCATGCCAGCCGCGAAGTTCCGCCCGCAAGAGCCCAGCACCAGCACCAAGCCGTTAGTCATGTACTCGCAACCGTGATCGCCGACGCCCTCGACAACTGCGGTTGCGCCCGAGTTGCGCACTGCGAAGCGCTCGCCGGCCATGCCGTTGAAGAAGACTTCTCCACTGGTGGCGCCATATAGGGCGACATTGCCGACGATAATGTTCTCTTCCGGGGCAAAGCGCGAGGCGCGCGGCGGATAGACAATGATGCGTCCGCCGGAGAGTCCCTTGCCGACGTAGTCATTGGCCTCGCCCTCGAGCGTCAGCGTGATGCCCTTGGCGAGAAACGCTCCCAGACTCTGTCCAGCCGAGCCATTCAATTTCAGGCGGATGGTATCGACGGGAAGACCGGCCGAACCATAGCGCCGCGCCACTTCGCCGCTCAGCATGGTGCCGACTGTGCGATGAATGTTGCGGACTGGAAACTTGACCTCAATCGGCGTCAGCGTCTCCAAGGCAGCGCTGACCTGTCCCAGAATGCGGTGATCGAGAGCCTGGTCCAAGCCATGATCCTGCGAATGAATGCATCGCCGCGCCACCCGCGACGGTACCGGCGGATTGTAGAGAATCGCGGAAAAGTCGAGCCCTTTCGCCTTCCAGTGATCGACTGCCTCTTTGGCGTCGAGCATGTCGACGCGCCCGACCATCTCGTCCACGGTGCGGAATCCCATGTCGGCCATGTATTGCCGAACCTGTTCCGCGAGGAAGAAAAAGAAATTGATCACATGCTCCGGCTGCCCCTGGAATCGCTTGCGCAACTCCGGATCCTGCGTGGCGATGCCAACTGAGCACGTATTCAGGTGGCACTTGCGCATCATGATGCAGCCCATGGCGATCAGCGGCGTGGTGGCGAAACCAAATTCTTCCGCTCCCAGCAGTGCCGCGATCACCACATCGCGCCCGGTTTGTAACTTGCCGTCGGTCTGCACGCGGATGCGGCTGCGCAGATCGTTCAGCAGAAGGACCTGCTGCGCCTCCGCCAGCCCGAGTTCCCAGGGAATTCCGGCGTGTTTGATGGAACTCAGAGGCGATGCGCCCGTGCCTCCGCTATCGCCGCTGATGAGCACCACGTCAGCGTGCGCTTTGGCGACCCCGGCCGCTACCGTGCCGACTCCGACTTCCGCTACCAGCTTGACCGCGATCCGCGCCGCTGGGTTCACATTCTTCAAGTCGTAAATCAGTTGCGCCAGATCCTCGATGGAATAGATATCGTGATGCGGCGGTGGCGAAATGAGCCCGACCCCTGGGATCGAATGACGCAACCTGGCGATGACCTCGTCGACTTTGTGGCCCGGCAATTGTCCGCCTTCCCCGGGCTTGGCCCCTTGGGCCATCTTGATCTGCAACTCGTCGGCGTTGACGAGATAATTCGCCGTCACGCCGAAACGCGCTGAGGCGACTTGCTTGACCGCACTGCGGCGCAGATCTCCATTGGGATCCGGCTTGAAGCGTTCCTCGTCCTCCCCACCCTCGCCGGTGTTGGATTTTCCACCGATGCGGTTCATCGCGATGGCCAGGGTTTCGTGCGCCTCCTTGCTGATGGAGCCAAACGACATTGCTCCGGTAGTGAAACGCTTGACGATCTCTTTTGCGGGTTCGACTTCTTCAAGCGGAACCGGCTTGTCGCTCTTCTTCAACTTCATCAGCCCGCGAAGCGTGCAGAGGCTCGCGCTCTGATGGTCGATGAGGTCCGTATACTCCTGGAAGGTTTTGGCGCTCTCCTGTCGAACTGCATGCTGCAGTTTGCTGATGGTCGCCGGGTTGAGCAGGTGATACTCGCCGTTGACGCGCTGGTGATAGTTGCCGCCCACAGCCAACTCAGTTTCAAAGTCGATCAGCGGACGGAACGCGAACTCGTGCTTCAACTGTGCTTCCGACGCGAGCACCGGCAGCCCAATGCCTTCCAGTCGCGACGTCGTGCCGGCGAAGTAGGCATCCACCAAATCTTTGTTCAACCCGATGGCTTCGAAGACCTGCGCTCCCTGATAGCTCTGCAGCGTTGAAATGCCCATTTTGGAGAATGTCTTCAACAGGCCCTTCTTGACTGCCTTCAGGAAGTGCTTCACCGCAAGCTCGGGAGTAACGCCCTCCCCCAACTCACCGCGCCACGCGAGGTTCTCGACGCTTTCTAGTGCGAGATAAGGATTGATCGCGCTGGCTCCGTATCCGCTGAGGAGTGCGAAGTGCATCACTTCGCGGGGCTCGCCGGACTCTGTGATCAAAGCTACCTGGGTGCGGGTTTCCTCGCGCACCAGCAAGTTATGCACTGCCGCCAACGCGAGCAGGCATGGAATGGGAGCGTAGTCCTTGTCCACACCGCGATCGGAAAGGATCAGCAGCGAATATCCCGCTTTCACCGCCAGCGACGCGCGCTGGCAAAGCTCGTCCAGAGCCCGCTTCAAACCTGATTCTCCATCGCAAACGCGGAACAGTGCGGGCAAGGTGGTGGCCAGCAGGTCGCGGTTCGAAACCCGGCGCAACTTCTCCAGTTCGCGATTGGTGAGCAGCGGATGCGCCAGCTTCAGCATGTGGCAGTTCTCGGGCGCCTCTTCGAGAATGTTGCGCTCGCTGCCGATGTAGCTGATCAACGACATCACCATCTCTTCCCGAATGGGATCGATGGGAGGATTCGTCACCTGAGCAAAGAGCTGCTTGAAGTAATTGAAGAGCGATTGCGGCTTATCCGAGAGACACGCGAGCGGAGTGTCGGTCCCCATCGAACCGACGGGCTCCTCTCCCTTCGTCGCCATGGGGGCGAGAATCATCCGCAGGTCTTCATCGCTGTAGCCAAAGGCCCGCTGCCGCAGCAGGAGCGCTTCGGCATCGGGATAATGCATGCGCGCGGGCTCCGGCAGTTGATCGATGGTGATCTGGTTCTCGGCCACCCACTGCGCATAGGGTTGCTGCGATGCAAGCTTCTGCTTGATTTCCTTGTCGGAAATGATGCGGCCTTCGACGGTATCCACCAGGAACATCTTGCCCGGCTGCAGGCGACCCTTTTTCTTGACCTGCTCCGCGGCGACATCGAGAACGCCGGCTTCCGACGCCATGATCACAAGATCGTCGTCCGTGACTACGTAACGCCCGGGCCGCAGCCCATTGCGGTCGAGGGTGGCGCCGATCACTCGCCCATCGGTGAACGCGATCGCTGCGGGACCATCCCACGGTTCCATGATGCAGGCGTGATATTCATAGAACGCGCGCTTCTCTGGAGTCATGTGCGGATTGCCGGCCCAGGCTTCGGGGATCAGCATGGCCATTACATGAGGCAAGCTGCGGCCAGCCTGCATCAGCAACTCGACGGCATTATCGAAGTTGGCCGAGTCGCTGCCGTCGGGCGCAATGATGGGATGCAACTTCTGAATGTCTTCCCCAAACAAGGGGGATCGCAGGAGAGACTGACGCGCGTGCATCCAGTTCACGTTGCCGCGCAGCGTGTTGATCTCGCCGTTGTGAGCAACGTAGCGGTACGGGTGGGCACGCTGCCAACTGGGAAATGTGTTGGTGGAAAAGCGCTGGTGCACCAGGCACAAGCCGCTGATCACGTCAGGATCGGCGAGTTCGCGATAGAACTTGGTGATCTGGGAAGCCAGCAGCAGGCCTTTGTAAACAATAGTCCGGCAGGAGAGCGACGGAAT
>JAICJP010000484.1 GCA_025928375.1 Candidatus Sulfotelmatobacter sp. | reverse complement strand
GCCGACGCCACGGATTTGGGAACGATGATCGCCAACCGGCAATCGCCTGCGCTCGTCGCGTTCCGGGCGCGCGCGGGTGAAGCCGGCGCGACACGTTCCTTGAGTATCAACGTGGCGCGTTATGACCAGCAGGCCGTGCTCATGGCGAATATCGAGGAGGCGCGCTACGACGTGCTCATCAGCGCCGATGGGAAGGAACTGGTGCAGGCGCGTTACGCGGTGCGCAATAACCAGCGCAATTTTGTGAAGATCACCTTGCCCACGGGTGCGACGGTCTGGAGTGCTTCTCTGGCAGGCAAGTCGGTGCGGCCGGGGCAATCTCCTGATGGCAGCCTCCTGTTGCCTCTGGAGAAATCCAGAGGCGGCGAGGATGCGCCAGCGTTTCCAGTGGAGATTTTTTATCTGGTGAAGGCGACTGCCTGGCAGGACAAAGGGCACGAGCGGATGACGCTTCCGGCGCTCGATCTTCCCATCTCCCGCACGGGAATGCTGCTGTACTACCCGCCGGCATTCAAATTGAGTGCGGAGCCTGGCAGTTTCCACACGCAGGAATATCAAAGTCCGAGTTCTGCCGTTCTGCTTCCCGCAATCGAAGGCGGAAGGGACGGCGGTGGCGTGTTCGCGGTCGCCGGGAGAAGAAGAACCGCGCTGGCGCCGCTCCACGAGGAAGATCGCCTCGAAGAACTTGGCAAGGCGCAGCGCATGGATGACAAAGAGAAAAAAGACAACACGCTCGCTCTGCTCGACGACTTCCGGGCGAAATCGACAGGAGGCAAGGTAACCGGCATCCTGCCGGTCAACGTTTCCTTTCCCGCGTTTGGCCCGTCCATGTTCCTGGTTTCCGAACTGACCAGCGAGAACCAGTTTCCGGCCGCAGAATTCAGCTTTCAGCGCGACAAAAAGGGAGGTGTGCGATGAGCTACAAAGATCTGGTGTTGCCATTTGCCTGCTGCTTCGTGTTCTCGCTTTTCGCCGCTGGACAAGACACACCGGCACTGCCGCTGCCCGATCCGGGAAATGTGACGCTGACGCTGGCGGAATATAACCACCTGATCGAACTGGCGGCCCATCCGCCCAAGAATCCGGAACTGGCGCCGCTTCCCTTCTCTATCCAACATGCGGATTTGAAGCTGCGGGTCGAAAAAGATTCGATCCGCGGAACTGTCGAACTCGACGGTGAAGTTTTGCGCAAAGGCATCAGCAAGGTCCCGCTGACCAGCGGCATGACCATTCTGGACGCGCGGCTGAACGGGAAAGGCGTTCCCCTCATCCAGGAGAACGGAACGCATGCCGCGCTGCTGCCCACAGGCGAATTCTCGATTGCACTGGATGCCGGCCTTCCGCTGCGGATCGAAGCGGGACGGGCCTCATTCACACTTCCGGCTCCTGCCGCGGGCAGCGTGCAAGTGTCGCTGGTCATCCCGGGGGATCACAGCTTTGCTAATGTCACGCCCGGGCTGATCACGGCGCGGAAGTCGGAGAATGGACACACCGTCATCGAAGCGACCTTGGTCCCGGGACAGCCAGCAAATTTC
>JAICJP010000229.1 GCA_025928375.1 Candidatus Sulfotelmatobacter sp. | reverse complement strand
GTGAGCGGCGAGCAACTGGCAGCGGAGGATCAGCTCTATCGCGATATGCGGGCGAAGCTCGACGCCATGGGCCCGGTCAACATGATGGCGCTGGAGGAATACAAGGAGACGGCCGAGCGGCACGAGTTCCTCGAGACGCAGCGAAAAGATCTGATCACATCGATTGAGAACACGACTGCGACGATTCGGGAGATCGATCAGATTTCGCGGCAGAAATTCGAGGAAGCTTTCGCCAAAATCAACGAGAACTTCCAGGCTACGTTCAAGAAGCTGTTCGGTGGGGGACATGCGTTCATGAAGCTTACGGACGAAGAGAACAGCGCGGAGAGCGGAATTGATGTGATCGCCTCCCCTCCAGGCAAGCGCCTGCAAAGCGTGCTGTTGCTATCTGGCGGAGAAAAGGCGTTGACGGCATTGGCGCTGCTGGTGGGCATCTTCCAATATGCGCCCAGCCCATTCTGCATTCTGGACGAGGTGGACGCTCCTCTGGACGAGGCCAACGTCGGCCGGTTCACCGAGCTGGTCAAAGAAATGAGCGTCCAGACGCAATTTGTACTCATCACTCATAGCAAGAAAACGATGAGTATCGCTCCCGTGCTCTATGGCGTGACCATGCAGGAACCGGGCGTATCGAAGCTGGTGTCAGTACGCTTCGGCATACAGTAGCCTGTTCACTTGGATCTTTGCAGCAAGAGTATGTTGTGCCCTTCGGGATCGTGCAGGACGGCCCAGTTGGTCTCGGATTGAATAATTTTTTCCGGGCCAATGGCATTGATGGCAGTTTCCAGATCGGCAACTTCGAAGAAAATGACGGCTTTGTCCTGCGATGGATACGCTTCCACCCCTTTCCGCTCCAGGCAGATGAATCCGCCGTCGCTATCGAACCTGGCATGATGCCCCAGTCGTTGATGCGACAATTCCAGACCTAAGGTTTCGGCGTAGAATTTCATTGCCCTGGGCAGATCCTCGAAGTAGAGTTCCACCCCGGCGAATTGCAATCCTGCCTTCTTCATAGAACTTGATCTCCTTCAGCCAGGCTGCGCGATCCGGCCAGGCTATGGATCTTAGATGCGGCGGCGGCCAGCCGTCGATGTTCAGGCCGGCTTATCCACGCTCATCCTCAGCTTTTCCACAAGGCCGCACCCAGTTTTGCTGGAGCGCACGTAATCCAGTTTAGTGTCAATAATTTTTCCATCAGCCAAAAGGTGTAATTTGAACTTCACGCGTGACGACAATCGTTGACTTTTTTTTCGGAGCAGCTAGAATACGCCTCGCCTCTTAACTGTAAAATCTGATCATGAGCCCTGATCTTCTCGACTCCGTTCTTCTAAAGACAAACTTTCCCGAGCTAAAACTGCACGCCAGCGGCAAGGTCCGCGACGTGTACGAAATCGGCGATAAACAGCTGCTTTTCGTCGCCAGCGACCGAATTTCGGCCTTCGATTACGTACTGGCCACAGGTATCCCCCACAAAGGAAGCGTTCTGAACCAGATTTCGCTGTTCTGGTTCGACTTTCTGGCGGACATTGTTCCGAATCATCTGATCACGGCGAACGTGGACGAGTACCCGGCGGAAATCCGCAAATACAAGGATCAACTACGCGGCCGCTCCATGCTGGTGAGGCGGGCAGAAATGTTTCCGGTGGAATGCGTGGTACGCGGCTACATTTCCGGCTCGGCGTGGAAGGAATACAAGGCTAGCGGCAAAGTTTCGGGGATTTCTCTACCCACCGGTCTCAAGGAATCGGATGCGTTCCCGGAGCCGATCTTTACCCCCTCGACCAAGGCGACGATCGGACACGATGAGAACATTTCTTTTGATCAGATGTGCGAGATTGTCGGAGTCGAAACGGCGAGCCATTTACGGGATTTGACCTTGCGCGTGTACAAGAAGGCTGCGGGTTATGCGCGGCAGCGCGGGATCATTATCGCCGACACGAAGTTTGAATTCGGGCGCACGGAGCATGGCATCACCCTGGCGGATGAGGTGCTGACTCCGGACTCATCGCGCTTCTGGCCCGCTGACAAATATCAGCCCGGCCGGGCGCAGGATTCGTATGACAAGCAGTATGTGCGCGATTACCTCGAGCAGATTCACTGGAACAAGCAGCCACCCGCTCCGGCACTACCTCCGGATGTGGCGCGGCGCACGAGCGAGAAATATCAGGAAGCGTACTACCAGCTTACCGGGCACAAGCTGGCAGTCTGACCGCAGGATTGGCCGATCCCGCGGGAAAGCCCATGACAATTGCCGATTGGATGATTTGCGCGGTTGTGCTGCTGAATGTCGTAGCAGCGGCCATGCAGGGTTTTTTTTCCGAAGCCCTCAGCATGGCCGGACTGATCGTGGGGTATGTCGTAGCTGCGTGGCAGTACCGGCGCCTTGCAGAATGGTTCGAGAGTTTTTTGAAGAACCCGTGGTTAGCTGAAATTCTGGGCTTTCTTATTATCTTCTTCGCCATCGTGCTGTTGTTTGGCCTTGCGGCCAAGATTGCACGCTGGATTATGAAAGAGTCCGGACTCAGCGGCTTTGACCGTTTCCTGGGCGGGGTTTTGGGATTAGTCAAGGGCGGGCTGATGGTGGCAGTGATCCTGATGGGCATGACGGCTTTTCAGCCGACTTCGAAGCTGCTGGAGAATTCGCAATTGGCGCCTTACTTCATGGTTGTAGGCAGGGCGGCGATCTGGCTGGCGCCTTCGGAATTGCGTGCCCGCTTTTATCAGGGACTCGAACTCATCCATAAAGCACCGCAGAATTTGAATGGCACTCATAATCCTCCGCCGAAGCAGGCTGCGGTGCATTAAACAATTCCAGCCATAGAAAGAGACGCATCGTGAAGGATCAACTAGAAGCACTCATTCTGCAAATGTACCGCAGCAATATTCTGTATTCCGAAGGTGTGCGGGAGTTCAAGAAGCGGTTCATTCTCACTGTTCTCCAGGAAAACAAAGGAAATCAGTGCCGCGCGGCGCGCGAACTGGGTATGCACCGCAACACCTTGAGCCGCACCATCAGCGAACTGAAGATTGATGTGCGGCAGCTGCGCGATGGTGGGAAACGTCCGCCCAGGAGCGCGCGACCAGTATCATTCGAGAAAAGACTGTTGCGTTAGCGGCTGGTCCGAAGGCACAGGATCTTCTCTTCTCTCCTCATGTAGAGTCGCAAAAATATAAGGCAGCCCTTTCGGGCTGCCTTAACTTCTGCTGCGAATCAGATTATTGATGAGTTGCCGGCTTGCGGTGGGCGGGCGCTTTTCTGGTCGTCGTGGGCGCCGGTTTTGCCCTCAGCAGCTGGCCCTTTTCCATGACCATCATGAATGGATTCGAGGTATAGGAGGCAGGCTCGCCCTGGAAATCGAAGCTGGCCAGATCCTTGGGGATCAGCCGGGCAGGAACTTTTTCTTCGAATTTCAGGGTGATGTCGGGCTTCTTGGCTTCGATGTCATCCGAGCTTCCGGCAATCATGAACTGCTGGGGCTCGGTGCTGATGACGACGCCATTCATCTGCACAGCCTTGCCTTTGATGGCGTTCCACACTGTGTCCTGATCGGCCTGGCTGCCGTTGGTCAACACGAACTCCCAGGTAGCAAAGTCCATTTTGTCGGGCGGAGTCTTGGTGACCATGTCGTGCGCCTGGTCGGCGGGGGTCGGCGGTGGCGGAATCGGAACCTGCGGGCCGCTAGCCTTGGCTGCGTTGTAAATATTGTCCCAGCCATCCTCGCCCTGATGGTATTTCACGTATTGTGACTTGGCGTATTTCTCGATGCCAGGCTGGCTCTGCGCAGGCGCAACGGCTGCGGCCCGTGCGGCATACCAGATACCGTTCTGATAGTCCGGTGGACTCTGCTGCAAGTAAGCGAGAGCGAGAGGATACAGGAGAGCCAAATCCTTCTGCGAATCGGGAGGATTCGCCTCCGTTGCGCCCTTCAAGAATTGCGCTGCCTTTGCGTAGTCCTTATCCTGCAGGGCGCCCCATCCCGCCGCGGCGTCGAAGTTGCCGGTCATCTGCGCCTTCATCTTCTGGAAGTCGGCGTCGCTGGTGCCCTCCGGCTTTTGGAATTTGTCCAGACAACCCAGGCCTTGCTGGCCGTACTTCCCGGCGTCAGCGGATAGCTGCTTGCCGTTCGGATCACCCTGCTGCGCGCGCATGCGATCGATGTAGGCGAGCAACGTCAGGGCGGGCACTTGACAGGGATTTGATTCGACCAATTTTTGCGCCGTATCGGTTGCTTTCTGAGCGTTGTTGGTCTGCTGGTACGACTGCATCAAGATTTCGAGCGCCTGTTGCTTCATCACGCTATTGGGATATTGCGTGAGGAACGCTTCCATACCACTGATCTTTGCCTGAGGGTCCTTCTGCTGCACGGCAGCCACATACGCGTTGTATTCGGCAGGATCCTTGATCACGGGGGCCTGAGACGCAGGCTGCTGACCGGGGGCGGACGGGGCGGCTTGCCCCTGCGCCGGTGGCGTAGCCGGTTGCCCTTGAGCCGGCGGTTGTCCTTGGGCCGGCGGCTGTCCTTGAGCCGGCGGGGCAGGATTTTGCGCCACTGCAACCACCGCAACCCCAAGCACAGCCGAAAGCAGAATCTTTTTCATCAGTATGGCTCCTTGAAATCTCGGGAAATGACTTTTTGGGAAATCCTGTCCTTCAAACTCTGAGCAGCAACTGCATTCCGTCTGGAACCGCATTTGTTTCGGATCCTGCTTGGAATGCCGGGCTTCCTGGCAGGGCCGGGAGAGCAAGTCCCCGGTGGAGTGTCGTAACGGCTGACCCTTTTTCCCGGCTGGCCGGATTATAAGTACCTCTCCTGCCGAAGGCAAGCAAGTTCCCATTCGCCCTCCCCGTTATTGTTAAGATGCAAACAACAGAGCACGCGGATGGTTCGCGTCATAGCTGTTCAAACCGAGGAAAGCACGGAGCATCTCCCTATATGGACACCGCACCGCCCCTTCAAGGCCAAGTTGCAATCATAACCGGCGCCGGACGCGGCATTGGCGCGGCGATCGCCCGTCACCTTGCCGCTGCCGGAGCCACCGCAGTGCTGTGTGGACGCACGCAGTCGACGCTCGAGGAAACGGCAACTACGATCGTCGATAGTGGAGGCAAGGCGGAGGTGATTGCTTGCGACGTCACCGCGTTGCACCAGGTGCAACACGCCGCTGCGCGCGTCGAGAGCACATTCGGACGCCTAGACATTCTGGTGAACAATGCCGGGATCGGCGGGTTCGACTCCCCGTTGCATGAGTTGCCCCCTGAGGAGTGGGACCGCATTCTGAATACTAATCTTCGTGGTGTGTACTACACGATTCGGGCGTTTGCCCCGATGATGATTCGGGCACAGTCCGGGCACATCATCAATATCTCGTCCCTTGCTGGGAAGAATGCTCTGCGCAACGGAGCTGCTTATGCGGCCTCGAAGTGGGGACTGAATGGGCTGAGTTACTCGGTAGCGGAAGAGTTGCGGGGATACAAAGTGCGGGTATCGGTGATTTGCCCTGGGTCGGTGGAAACCGAACTCGGGCCACACACGGGGAAAGATGCGAAGAAAATGCTGCAACCGAACGACGTGGCCCACGCCGTTGTCATGCTGGTGATGCAAGCGCCGCAATCATTCATCAGCGAAGTCCTTATCAGACCGACGCAGAAGCCCTGAGAAAGTTTCGAGTTTCGAAGTTTCAGGTTTCGAGTTCCGGGAGGGGGAGCAGAAAGCCGGAAGCGTGAAGCCTCCGTTATTTCTTGAACAAATTCTCGAAGGCCGCGCGCGCATCATTCGGACGCAAGCTGGCGGGGGTAGAGGTTTCTTTCTCATGAGTCACGCGGATTTCGAAGATGTCGCATTCATTCCGCATGTCTTTCTTAGCGATCCGCGCCATTACTGGCTTCATGCATTCAAACCGGCTCCCCGGATCAAAAAACGTGCACTGCTTGCAGGAATGCAATTCGAAACCGCACTTGGGACACTGCCCTACGCCCGAGCTAGCCGCACCTTGCAATACGGTTCCACATTGAGCGCAGCGCGAGACTGCTCTGGTTCCTGGAAGATTCACCGGTTTGGGTCCTAGCGCATGGTCCCAGCGCGGCGGACCACTGGTTCGCTCCTGCGGCGCTTTCTTGCGCACTTCCTCGCGACGCGGTTCTCGGCCGCTATCCTGATATCCCGGTTGACGGTATTTGGCCACCAAAGCCTCCCCAAGCCCTGTGGACGTATTGTCCACCCGATGCCAGTCGCACGGCAAGTGGTTGAAGCAAGCAGTGCCAACTGCTCGCAGCCGAGCGCAGAAATTTCGTTATGTCGTTAGAATGTTTCGATGATCCACGAGATTTTCCCGGTGGGCCCGCTGCAATGCAATTGCTCCGTCGTGGGAGACGAGGCGAGCCGCGAAGCCATGGTGATCGATCCTGGGGACGACATTCAGGATGTGCTGGAGATTGTGCGCAAGCACAATTTGAAGGTGAAGCAGATCGTGATCACGCACGCCCACATCGATCATGTAGGCGGGGCAATGAAGTTACGCGCGGCAACGGGCGCGCCCATTCTGCTGAATCAGAACGATTACGCCCTGCTGAAGATGCTGGATGTGCAAGCGGCATGGATCGGTATGCCAAATCCGGGCAAGGTGGAGATTGATCGCAGCATTACAACCGGAGAATCGGTAAGCGCAGGATCATTGGTGGCGAATGTGTTTCACACTCCGGGCCACACCGAAGGCAGCGTCTGCCTTTATTTTCCGCAGCAGAAGAAACTCATCGCGGGAGACACCTTGTTTGCGGGCTCGATTGGGCGCACGGATCTTCCGGGAGGGGACACGCACAAGATTATGCGATCGCTGCACGACATCGTGCTGGCGTTTCCCGATGAAACGGTTGTCGTACCTGGGCATGGAGAATTGACGACGATCGGTGAGGAACGGGAGGCGAATCCCTTCTTGGTAACGCGTTAAAGGCTCAGCTGCCTGTATCCCAGAATGGCACGAAGGAGCCGC
>JAICJP010000165.1 GCA_025928375.1 Candidatus Sulfotelmatobacter sp. | reverse complement strand
TAACTCCTGATCTCAGCGGTACGCGTCGAAGTCGATCTTCACCAGCAGCATTTGCTCGGTTTCCGCGGGAGAATATTTCCACTGCTGAATGGCCTTCAAGCTTGCCTCCGCGAGAACTGGGCTGCCTCCGAGAACTTTCGCAGCTTTGACGTTTCCATCAGGCGCCACCAAGACTTCAAGCCGCACCACCTCGTCAGACTTTGAGTGTCTTAGAGCAGCAGGATAAACAGGATCCACGCGGGTGACCACTTGCCTCTCGCGAGGAGCGGGACTCATCCCCGCGCCGCGCACAGCGCTCTCCTTGCTTGCCCCCAGTACGATCATGGCGATAACCGTCACCCCCGCCAGGATCAGACGCGTCTTGAGTTCCGATGCTTCCGCGCGTTTATTCCACATACAACAAATGCTACGGGTGAGGCCCACCGACCAAGAATCGAAAACCGGGGGTGGAGATTACGCCAGTAACGAATGAGGGATGCAACGCCTGACCGCCGCTGTCCTGTTAAGAGTCACTGCACTCTCGCGCGCGCTCCCGCAACAATGCCTGCTCCTGCGAATTCCGTGTCATGCTGGCCGCGCGTTCGAACTCGGCGCGCGCTTCCTCGAGTCGTCCGAGCTTCTTCAAGAAATCTCCCCGAACACTGGGCAGCAGATGATAGCTCCGCAATGCCGGTTCATTTTGCAGACGATCCACTAATTCCAACCCCTCGGCCGGACCGGATGCCATGCTCACCGCCACCGCCCGATTCAGCTCAATCACCGGCGAAGGTGAGATCTGGGCCAGTTGCCCATACAGGGCCGCAATCCTCAGCCAGTCTGTTTCGTCGGCGGTTCGAGCTCGGGCGTGACAGGCAGCGATCTCCGCCTGGATCACGTAAGGACCTGGTTCGGCGCTCACTTTTTCAGCGCGTGCCAGGGCCGCCAGACCTCGCTGGATCAACAAGCCATCCCACTTCGCCCGGTCCTGCTCCATCAGCAGGATGGGCTCTCCCGCAGGCCCGACTCGAGCTTTCGTGCGCGAAGCTTGCAATTCCATCAGCGCCACCAACCCATGCGCTTCCGCCTCATTGGGAACCAACTCTGCCAGAATCCTGCCCAGTCGCAGCGCATCCTCACAAAGCGCTGGCCTCATCCAGTCATCGCCGGAGGACGCGGAGTAGCCCTCATTGAAAATGAGATAGATGACCTGCAGGACAGAAGAGAGGCGAGCCTTGAAGTCTTCCCCCCGCGGCACCTCGAATGGCGCCCGGGCCTCGCTCAGCCCGCGTTTTGCCCGGACGATGCGCTGCGCAATTGTCGCCTCGGGAAGTAGATAGGCTCGCGCAATCTCGTCTGTGGTGAGTCCGCCCAGCAAACGCAGCGTCAGCGCCACCTGCGCTTCCGTGGACAACACCGGATGACAGGCAATGAAGACCAGCCGCAGCATATCGTCGCCAATCGTGTCATCCATTGCCGCCGCAAGGTCCGGTACCTGCATTTCCTTCTCGACCATCTCGCGGCCGAGGTCTTCATTCTTGCGATCGGCCAGCGTTCCACGCCGTAGATAATCAACCGCGCGATGCTTGGCCGTGCCCATCAGCCAGGCTCCGGGATTGTCGGGAATGCCTGTCTCAGGCCACTTCTGCAGCGCGATTAGCAGCGCGTCCTGCGCCAGTTCTTCCGCCACCCCTACATCGCGGACGATGCGAGTCAGCCCGGCAATCACGCGGGCTGACTCGATCCTCCACACTGTTTCGATGGTGCGATGGATTTCGGTAGCCGCCACAGCTACCGATCACACCATGTTCAGACCCTGCTTGCAACCTCGCGCTCGGCCTGCGGCCCGCAATTCAATTCGCCCGGCTCGTAGACCTGGCGCAACTCGCATTCGCCTTCTCCCGCGACCTGAAGGAAGTTGCGGCACAATTGGATCGCTTCTTCTTTCGAGCTGGCCTTCAGAATTGCGAATCCCCCGACCACCTCTTTTGCTTCCGTGAATGGACCATCAGTTACGCTGAGCTTCGTGCCGTCCCGGCGAACGCGCGCTCCCAAAGCACTCGGGAGGCAGCCCTCGGTCGCCAGCAGCCATCCCGCTTTCATGCCCTCTTCCACCAGTTTGCCCATCCTAGCCATCTCTTCCTGTGAGGGAGGGGTGTTGCGCTCAACATGTTTGTAGATACTCAGGAATTTCATCGCATTCTCCTATAGATAGTGTTTACGCTTGCCGTCCTATCATTACGTCGAAGTGGCGGTTGCCCTTTCGACACGGAAGTCGAATTATTTCTTTGCCGCAATGTTTTTCCGCAGCCGCTCTTCCTTCTCGCGTGCCTCAGGCGTGAAGTTCTCCCCGAAATCCGTCATTTCGTATACCGGCCGGATTTCGACCTCAGATTCTCCGGGCATGGGATTGGGGCAGCGTTTCAGCCACTCGACCGCCTCCTCCATGGACCTCACCTGCCACATCCAATACCCAGCGATGAGTTCCTTGGTCTCGGCGAAAGGACCGTCGATGACCGTCCGCTTGGTTCCCGTGAACCTCACCCGCTTGCCTTGCGACGAAGGCTTTAGTCCATCGCCCGCCAGCATGATCCCGGCTTTCACCAACTCTTCGTTGTAGTTCCCCATTGCCGTGACCAGCTCTTTGCTCGGCATAACCCCGGCTTCGGAATCTTGCGTTGCTTTTACAATGACCATCACTCGCATGACTGTGTCTCCTATATGGATGTAAGTCGGGACCCAGGATTCCATGTCCCGCTCTAAATGGACGTCGAACGAGGAGCGGCCGGTTCGACAGGCCTCAGGCAATTATTTCTATATTTGTCGCTGGCGGAATTTTGCCGCCGATCCAGGCGCAGGGCAGCGCTGTTACGACTAGAGCCAGAGGATACCAATGTGGCCCCAGTTCGGCGCGATTCCAAGTCACTGCAGCACCCACACTCCCAAGTATCAGCCCTATGATCCCGCCGACCAGCGCATGCGCCATCGGTCGATCCGGAGCCAGCCTCGCCGTGATATAGCTGCCCAGAATGGCGTACACGGTTCGATAGATCGTGGCGATCAGGAACAGCTTGTCAGACATCTGTTGTCCAAGCGGCGGAAACACATGCAGAGCGTGAAGCATGGCATCGGTACCGATTGAGAGAACAACAACTGCGATGAATCCGGCCACGACCGCCCAAATACTTTTTCCCAGTGGCCGCCGGGGCGCAATGGCATCGGGCCTTTCGGTCGTTTGAGTAGACATAGACAGCTTCCTTCACAGGTAAGGCGCAACCAGCGCCCGGAGTCCAGGTGAGATTAAGTAAGTGTACTCGGAACAGCCAAACCATGCCCTGAGGCTGGCCCTCTTTCTCGCGTTTTCGCGAGAGGGTGGGGATTTTGACTTCTCAAGACCCCTAATCTAACCTCCCGGTCGAGCTCTGGATGGAGGTATCGAACCGCCACTATATTTTTCGAAAACAGGTTTTCCAGCCCGAAAAGCCCGAGAACCTCGAAGCCGCGGTTTATAATGTCCCAAGCCTGAGCCGTAATTCATGACTGATCAAATCAAGCGAAAATTGCAGGAAGAGATCAACACTCTGGAACACGAGTTGATCCACGAACTTCCGAAAGAAATCAAGAAGGCCGCCGCACTCGGCGATCTTAGCGAAAATGCCGAGTACCACATGGCCAAGCAGAGGCAGGAGTTCGTCAAGGCGCGCGTACGCCAGCTCGGCAAACGCCTCGCCGAATTGTCCATGATCAACATGAACAATATCCCCACGGACAAGGTCGGGCTGGGATCCACCGTGAAGGTTTTCGACAACACCAAGAACGAGGAAATTGAATACAAGCTGGTCACCAGCGAAGAATCGGATGTAGCTGCGGGCAAGATTTCCACGACCAGCCCCATCGGGCGCGCGCTCCTGAACAAGAAAGTTGGAGATGAGGCGACAGTGGTCACCCCCAACGGCAAGCGCGAATTGGAAATCCTCAGCCTGAGCACGATCCACGACGAAGTAGACGAGAAGCCGAAAGAAGCCCAAGCCTGAAAGAATGATGAACGATCGAGCCCACGAATTGGCACGAGGAAAAAAGGGGTTGATCCTTCCTGTGTGTACCTCTGTGACCTCTGTGGTGAAATCGCCTGTCTCAGGGCGTTCGCAATGAGCCATTCCTGGACGTCCGCGTTCGGCCGGGCCTGCGGAGTACTTCTGGATACCATCGTTCGCTGGCTGGCGCTCTCGCGCATCAACCCCAATGTCCTCACTTTCATGGGACTGGTAGTCAACACCTGGGCCGCGATCCTGTTCGGCTCGGCCAATGCTTCCAACCAGAAGCGCATGTTCATCTACGCCGGCCTGGTGATCATCTTCTCCGGATTCTTCGACCTGGTAGACGGACAAGTTGCCCGCGCCACCGACCGCGTGACCCGCTTCGGAGCTTTCTTCGACTCCGTCGTCGATCGATACTCAGATGCCAGCCAGTTCCTCGGCCTGCTGGTTTTCTACGCTCGCGGCGAGCGCTTCTTCTATGTCGTGCTCACCGCTTTCGTCATGATCAGCGCCATCATGGTCAGCTACACCCGCGCTCGCGCCGAAAGCCTGATCGGCTCCTGCCGCGTAGGATTCATGGAGCGCCCCGAGCGCCTGGTGCTGGTGATCCTCGGAGCCCTCTTCAACCGTATGGCGCCCGTGCTCTGGGTGATTGCGGTCCTAAGCACGATCACCGTAATCCACCGCATGCGCTATACCTGGACCCGCACCCAAGATCCACCCGTAAGCCTGAACCCAGGTCAAGCCGCATAGAGCCCCGCCCACTGAAGTATTTAACCCTGTTGGGATCGACGCACGTAGCGACAGCACCTTGGACTGTCGCGCGAAGCGCTGCGAGCGTGGTCACGACAAGCGCAAGAGCGAGGGCCGTAACGTTTACGTTATCTCCCAAATGTGATTAACGGATTTGCTGTATTTGCATTTCTACTCCGCTGATTTTTACTGTCTTCAAGCAAGTGATGCAAGCAAGACCAAGTGATGTAGTAAGAACAAAGCAAGTGCAAGTGATGTAGATAGACAAAAGTGCCGCTTCGGAATTCTCTGCACGCCGGGTTCCGAGGCGGCACGACTATTTTGAGCAGAACTCCAGCCTCTCGTTTCGTAACTCCTACGCTACATCGCGAGAACGATCCCGAAAGCCCGCGCTGGCCCATGTTGCGCGCGGCCAGGGTCGCGCCCAACCAGAAAGTTCCCATGGTCGGTGAGGAAGTTTCGCTATCATGGCCACTCCCGCGCGCATGCACCAGAACCGCCGTATTGAAACCGATATCCCCCTGCGCCTCGATTGCCTGATTGGTCACGATGGCACGCTGCTTCTGATCTGGCCCGCTCAACGCGACCTGCTATCCTATCGAGTTGTTCCATTAATCTGGGGACACTCTTGCCGACAGATCCTGTCCTGGTCGTTCATGGCGGCGCGTGGGCCATGCCCGATGACATGGTTGACGCCCACCTCCGGGGGGTCAATAACGCCATCTCCACGGGATGGCGGGTGCTCGACCGCGGCGGCTCCGCCCTCGACGCGGTCGAAGAGGCGGTCGTCATCATGGAAGACGATGAGACTTTCGATGCCGGACGCGGCAGCTTCCTCAACCGCGATGGCCGCGTGCAACTCGACGCCCTGATCATGGATGGTGCCACGCTTCGCGCCGGCGGCGTGGGATGCGTCGAGCACCTGCGCAATCCGGTGCGCGCTGCGCGCAAGATCCTGAGCGAAAGCCCGCACGTCTATTTCGTCGCCGAGGGCGCGGAGAAGTTCGCCGCCGAACGCGGCATTGCGCTCTGTAAGAATGAAGAACTTGTGATTCCGCGTGAGGTGGAACGCCTGCACTCGTACCAGGCCGAACTCGCAAAGCGGACTCAGAGCCAGGATGGCAACGATCTGTTCGCGGGCAGCCCTGACGATGTGACCATCTCGCACGACACCGTGGGAGCCATCGCGCTGGATTGCAACGGCAACATTGCCGCCGCCACTTCTACCGGAGGCACGCTGAACAAAGCTCCCGGACGCCTCGGCGACTCATCTCTCATCGGCTGCGGCTGCTACGCGGATAACGAAAGCGCGGCCGCATCGACTACAGGTTGGGGGGAGCCGATTATGAAATTGGTTCTCGCCAAATGGACGGCCGACCGCATAGCCGCCGGCAACCTGCCAGAATGGTCCGCGCAGGAAGCGATGAACTACCTCAAGCAGCGGGTGAACGGACACGGCGGCATCATCGTGCTCAGTCGTGACGGCCACTTCGGCATCGCTCACAACACCCCGCGCATGGCGTGGGCCTACAAGACGGTCAAGAAGCACGACGCCGGCATCCTCCGCGAAAGCTAGGACCGGACCTCAACCTGAGATGCGAGGTTGTGGTGTTACCACCGTCATTGTTTCCCACAGGGATTCGTGCTGTAATCACGCGCATGGCATTTGTCCGCAAGTGCCCGAGATGTGGGCTGGAGATTACTGACCGGTCAGCGTCCACGTGTTCTGGTTGCGGGGCGAAGATGATGGTGCTTCCGCGTATCGGAATCTGGGTCGGGGCGATAATCCAGATCACCCTCTGCACCGTTTTCATGCTCTTGTTCGGATTTCCGAAGATCATGATCCTGGTGTTTTCGGGATTCATTCTCGCGGGCTCGGCGTTCGCGGCATGGGTAAAACCGAAGCCGAAGCAAGCTGCGCCCGTGCCAGTAAGGCCGGTTTCGAACCCTGTCCTGCTGAAGATCCTCGGCGTTTTGCTCGGCGCTTGCTCATTGATCTGCCTTGCGCTGGTGATCTTTGGTTTTGTCATTTTCATGAACGCCTGGACGCGTTGGCATCAATACGAAGGGCAGTCCTATCACCGGGCTGAGTTCCAGGTGAGACATGTCTATTACCAGAAGCGCACAAAAGGGGGCACGGATATTTCCGCCAGCGGAATGGTGGAAGGCCATCTTGAATATCTAAGTCTATTGCCCTACGTTCACAGCGTGCCGCGCAGTGAGGCAGAACTCGAGTCGAAGGTTCCGACCGGCACCGTGATTTCGGTTTACCTGTTTCCGAATTTGAAAGGCAGGGCCCGGGTGCAGGTTTATGACCCGGTACCACCCGCGGAAGCCAGCCACCGCATGGCGGTCAGCACGGTAAAGAACACTCTGTTGGCGCTGGCGGTTATGGCAGGACTGCTCTTCGTTCTCACTCGGCTTCGAGCTCTTTGTTTTGTTGAGGAGCAGAGTGTGATTCAGCAAGTCGGGAGCGGGTAGAGCCCGGCAACCGCAATTCCAGAAGACCTACAGCCAGCCTTTGGTTCTAGCCAGGCGCGCCGCTTCCACGCGATTGCTCGCTCCGAGTTTGCTGATGGCCTCGGAAAGATAGTTGCGGACCGTTCCGTCAGATAGTCCTAGTTCTCCCGCAATGTCTCCGCTGGCCATACCTTCGCCCGCGAGGCGCAGCACCTGGCGCTCGCGATCGGTTAGCGGATCAAGCTCACCCCAAGCCTCGGTCGCGAGTTCCGGATGAATGACGCGCAGACCCTGGTGTACACGGCGCACCGCCTCGGCCAGTTCTTCGGCGCGCATGTCCTTCAGCAGATATCCGGAAGCACCCGCTTCCAGGGCGCGGCGCAGATATCCCGTGCGCGCGAAGGTGGTCACAATCACGACCCGAGTTCCGGTGCGGCGGCGTTTCAATTCAGCAGCCACGTCGAGGCCCGTCATGTGCGGCATCTCGATGTCGGTGATAAAGACATCGGGCTTGTGCGCCAGCACCGCTTCCAGAGCCTCCTTGCCATTTTTTGCCTGGGCGATGACCGAAATGTCACCTTCGATTTCGAGCAGAGCGGCCAATGCGCCCAGCACCATCCCCTGATCCTCGGCGAGCACCACGCGGATGGTCTTGCGGCTATCTTTTGAGGTGGGGTTCAATCTGCGCCTTCCGTTTGCATGACAGTGGTTTTCAACGGCAAGGTAATCGTCACCGTCGTACCGGATACACCGATTCGTTGCAGAGTGCCGCCGATCATCTCCACTCGCTCGCGCATTCCGCGCAGACCGTTGCCCTCGTTGCCATTCCATCCGCGTCCATCGTCGCTGATCTCTAAACGGCATGAGCCGTTCTGTTGCTCGATTCGCATGCGGCAGGTGCGGGCATGGGCATGACGCACAATGTTGGTAACGGCCTCGCGCACGGCCAGCGAGAGAATGCTCTCCTGCATGGCAGGAATGTTCATGCTAGCGGCGGCGTCGCACTGGACGGTCAGGCCAGCGGTCTCCAGGGTGGATTTGGCGCGGGCCAGTTCAGCCAGGAGGCCCTGCGAGCGATATCCGCGGATGGCATCTCGGACATCGGAGAGCGCCTGGCGCGAAATTTCCTCTACTTCGTGAATCTCTCGGGACGCGCGCTGGGGGTCGCGATCCATCAGTTTTCCGGCAAGCTCCGACTTCAACGTGATCACCGAAAGCGTATGTCCCAGAACATCGTGCAAGTCACGTGCAATGCGTTCGCGCTCTGCCACTTTGGCCAGGTGCTCAATTTCCTCGTTGGCCTTTCGCAACTTACGATTCATACGATTGCGCTCGGCGAAGACAGTGTTCCCCGCGCCAATGATCATGGGGAACACGGCCGCATAGAAGAGGGTCCAGCCATTGAGGTGCAGCAGCAATCCTTCAATTGCACCCACCAGTGCGACTATGGCCAATCCGAGGAAGGCGGCGGCCTGCGTGTTGACAGAAAACGGAAGCATCGCCGACGCAAAAATGAAAAACGTGCAGGCTCCAGCATTGATAGGCAGGAACAGCATTCCGAGAAGCAGCATGCCTCCGATGTGGATAGCGGTTCTCGGGCTCTCCAGCGCGAACAAACCAAAATAGAGAAAGAGAAATACAGTAGCGCCCGCGAGATCAAGCAGCCAGATGCGAACGCCGGCGTGACTCACGACTGGATCGATGAAAAAGAAGCCCAGATAGACAACCCAGAGCAGAGGACTCCATCCGTGATCTTTGTCCTTGATTATCGTTTGCCACGATTTCAGCTTCCAGGGACTTCCCCCTTCGCGTGCATTTTCGCGTTCGAAAGGAATCAATGGCATAGGTCTATTTTCGCCCCTCGCGTCAATTCCGGCCACTGCGCAATATCGGACCAACGCCAAACCACACCAGCAAGGCCGCGGGGATCAGCAGCGCCAGTGTCTTCGTGCCTCCATACAATGCGGTAATGCCGAGCACAATTAAGAACAGGGTTGAGCTCAATGATTTTTTGGAATTCGCGCTCATATCTAAGAACCAGTTTCCAGTTTCACGTTTCACAGTTTCACGTTTCAGGTTTTCAATGATGCATGGGGACGTTGACACTTGAAGTCTGAACGTTTGCATCGCGAATTGCGAAGTTGCTAGCCATACATTTTTTCCTGATCGCGCTGGAAC
>JAICJP010000420.1 GCA_025928375.1 Candidatus Sulfotelmatobacter sp. | reverse complement strand
TTGGCCAGAAGATCGATGAGGCCGCTCATCTCCCCCGTAGCCACCGCTTCGAGAAATCGCTCGAATAAATCTGTACGTTTCCGCTCCGGCACTTTAAAGCGCGGCCGCATGGCCTCAACGTGCTGTCGCGCGCGGCGCAGAATCTGGCGGCAATTGGCTTCACCTTGGGCGACGATTCGCGCCACCTCCGAGTAGTCAAACTCAAAGACTTCCCGAAGAAGAAAAACGGCTCGCTCAACCGGGGTTAGTCGCTCGAGCAAAACCAGAAATGCCAAGGACAACGATTCATCAATTTTAAGAATGTCAAATGGATCGCCGGCAGTGTTGGTGACGATCGGCTCGGGCAACCATTCGCCGAAGTACTGCTCCCGCTGGACGCGCGCAGATTGCAGCTGATTGATGCAAAGCCGGCTGATGATGGTGACGAGAAATGCCCGCGGAGATTCGATGTTTTGTTCGCTCGATTGCTGCCAGCGGATGAAGGTTTCCTGCAGCATGTCTTCTGCATCGGCAACGCTGCCCAGCATGCGATAGGCAATCGAGAAGAGCAGACCGCGGTACTGGTCGAAAGTCGCCAGGCAGATCGAGGTGCCTGGATCTGCGCTCGCTGTGACGCTTTGCCCTTCCTCTTTTACTCTCCGCATTGACACAGTGCCCTGTCTCGACATTTTCGGCTCCGACTCAAGTTAAGACCAGATGCAAGCTGTGTTTGTGACATCCGGCTCGCGATCGCCAAGTTCACCTGTCACAGGCGAGAACGGTCTCCGGTCTCAAGTCTCATAGAGCGTAAGTAATCGGATGAATGGGAGTGCCAATGGGATCAAAAATCTATCGTGGAGTTCTAATCGTGAATGTGACGGCGATGCTGTTGCAGTCGCTATTTGCCGGAAAGCTGCTGGGAGGCGATGCCCGATCACTGCTGCTGCATGAGCGCACTGCCAAGTTCCTGGTGCTGCTGGCTGTTGCGCAGCTGATGCTGGCAGTCTATCTGAGAATGCGGTCGAATTTTCCTCGCTGGATTCCGATTGCCAGTGCAGGGCTGCTGCTGGCAGAAGTGATCGAGTTTGCTGCGGGAGATTTGCACAAGCTGGTCGTTCATGTTCCGCTCGGGGTCGCAATCTTCGGCGGCATGTTGCGGCAACTGCTATGGTCGGCAGGGGCATCGGCACATAGCGCGCCTCTGGACGTGCCGAAATAAGGGTTTCATTTGTCGGCAGTGTTATTCAGGCGGCTCCTGCAGCACCGATGCGGTGTTTATTCCAGTCGCGAGTTCGGGAATGATTCCCATCTGTACATAGATGGGGCGCACGAGTTCCCGCACGACAGGGAGTTGCCAGGCAAACAGGGCCGCTCCGACGATGCAGATGGCGCCACCGAGCATCAGCGTGTGCGGCGCGCCGATGCGATTAGCGACGGCGCCGGCGATCAGGCTGCCAAACGGGGCGACGCCCTGGAACGCCATGGAGTAGAAACTCATGACGCGTCCGCGCTTCTGGTCCTCCGAAATGGTCTGCAGGATGGTATTGCTGGAGGCCATCTGCTGCATGAAGGCGAATCCCGTCACCACCAGGAGCAACAGCGAGAGCCAGAGCTGACGTGACGCCGCAAAAGCGATCAGCGATGCGCCGAAACCTGCGGCCGTAATCGGAATGAGACGTCCGAGGCCGAGGACGCTCCGGCGCGCGGCTAACGAGACGGCGCCGACGAGCGCCCCCACACCGGATGCTCCCATCAGAAAGCCGAAGGTGTGCGCCCCGCCATGCAGAATGCTGCCAGCAAAGATTGGCATGAGCGCCGTGTAGGGCATGCCGACAAGGCTGACCAGCGAGAGCAGGAGAAGGATTGACCAGATCGGGCGGAATCCGCGAACGTAATCCCAACCTTGGCGCACTTCGGATAGCACGCTGGCGTGCGGCCGGGGCGTCCAGGGTACGAGAGACATCGCCAGCAGGGAAGCGATAACGGCAATGTAGCTGAAGCCGTCGAGCAGAAAGCAGTATCCTTCGCCCACTGCGGCGATCAGCAATCCCGCCACGGACGGGCCGACCAGGCGCGCCGCGTTGACCAGGGATGAGTTGAGCGCGATCGCATTGGGCAAGTCCTCCCGGTTTTCCACCATCTCGACCACAAACGCCTGGCGCGCCGGCATATCGAAGGCGTTGACCGCCCCCTGAAAGAGGTTCAACAGAATGACATCGAGCACGGTGATCGTTCCGCTCAGTGCCAACGCCGCCAGCGCGAACGACTCGAGCATGGACAGCACCTGCGTGACTACCAGCACGCGGTGACGGTTCAGGCGGTCGACCCAGACGCCGGCAACCGGACCCAGCAGCAGAATGGGGATCTGTCCTGCAAAACTGACCAGTCCGAGCAGGAACGCCGAATGGGTCAGGCGATAGACTAGCCACCCCGTAGCCACGCGGGTCATCCACGTGCCAATCAGCGAGATGCCCTGACCGCCGTAGAACAAGCGGTAATTACGGTGTTGCAGCGCCCGAAGGATGAGCCGCCAGTTGGTTCCGCCGCGCCGGCGTGGGTTGCTTATTTTGTCGGGCAATCTTGCAGCACTCCCGGGGGATTCATGTGTTTGCTTCTCTTTTCCGCTTTCAGATGCCGTTTTAACCGTAAGTAGTGACTTGATCCAATGCACGGCACCTTTCGGCCATGCCGCCATTGGAAAGTGAACCGATCGGAATTCTATGGCACGAGTGAGACTTGGAGGCTTAGGCCCTCCGGTTAGTCTAGAAACTCCTGCGATCTTCCGCGATTTCTTACCTGACGCGACCATTAAGGCATGAGGATCCCCCTACTCTGCCTTGTTCTTACCCTTGCCTCCGGGTGCTACGCATCCGTGGCCATCACCACTACTAGCCTTCCCAATGGCACTTTCAACAAGTCGTATTCGGCCACCGTCAATGCCACGGGAGGCTGTACACCGTACAAATGGAGCGTTGTCTCGGGGACACTGCCCGCCGGGATCACTGCCAAAGCATCGAGCAGCACGACATCGCTGGTTCTCAGCGGGGTCCCGACCTCTGCGACCACCTATACACCGACTGTGCAGGTGACGGCTTGTGGAGGCGGCACATACAAGGCCTCTTACAAGATTGTCATCCAGGCTCCGTCGAGCGTGCAGATCAGTACCGCTACGCTACCCAACGGAATTGTGGGAAATGCCTATTCAGCGGCGGTGAACGCTGTGGGCGGATGCACTCCATACAAGTGGAGCCTTGTTTCGGGAACGCTGCCGGCTGGGATCACCATGAAAGTGTCCAGCACCACAACGTCACTGGCCCTCAGCGGGACTCCGAGCAGCGCAAGCACCTACGCCCCCACGGTGCAGGTGACCGGCTGTGGCGGAGTCACATACAAGCATTCCTACTCGATCGCGATCCAGGGCACGACAAACCACGTGGTGGATGTGAGTTGGAAAGCCTCGACTACGTCCGACGTTACTGGATATAACCTGTACAGGAGTCCGGATGGAGTGAACTGGAAGAAGGCCAACGTGAGCTTGATTGCTTCCACCATGTACAACGATGCCACGGTAGCCAACGGAAGTACGTACTATTATGCGGCCACGGCGGTGGATATCTACGGGCACGAAAGCAGCAAATCCGCGTCCATCAAAGTGAGCGTGCCGTAGCAGGCAAGCGTG
>JAICJP010000242.1 GCA_025928375.1 Candidatus Sulfotelmatobacter sp. | reverse complement strand
TCGTCGCAAACTTCATCCAATCGGGGCGGCTGGAAATGGACGTTATAAATCCGTCCACAGGTGGGACAAGAACGTCGTCCAGTAATCCGGAGCAATAACTGATTATAGTCGACCGCGAGCCGGATCACAATCGGCCAGCTTCGGGTCGGACATCGTTTATCAAAGAGCTCATGCTCGAGTAACGCGTCGAGCCACCCGGCCTGGGCCGCAGTCCGGGGGAATCCGTCCAAAATATACCCGCGTGTCGTATCCGGCAGCAGCAGGCGTTCCCTGACCATGTTGCAGACCAGGTCGTCGGAAACCAACTCGCCCCGCGCCATTACCGCTTTGGCCGCCTTGCCCAACTCGGTGCCCTGAACCACGTTTTCCCTGAGCAGATCTCCCGTCGAAATCTGTGGGACTCCGTAGTGCTCCATGATTCGCTTGGACTGAGTGCCTTTTCCGGCACCCGGCGGTCCAAGCAGCACGATGGGACCGACCGCACATGAGGTCTCCTGCGCCATCGGCTTGGCCAAAGCCTCCCGAGCTCAGTCTCCCCGGCGCCCCAAAGCATTGCCGAGGTGCAGCAACCCCCAAATCGTAGAGACGTTGCTTGCAACGTCTCAAGCCCCGAAGCAGGGACGAGACAGACGAAGCCAGCTACGTCTGTACCACACCCGCTCTACCAGCGCCGTCCGCGAATGCGCCCGCTGCGCGGTGTGAATCCGTCATAATGCCGCATGATCAGCTGCGCTTCAATCTGCGTCACCGTATCCATGGCGACACCCACCACAATCAGCAGCGACGTTCCACCAAAGTAAAAGCTCACGCCCAAGCCGTTCGTCACCCAGTTCGGCAATCCTTCGAAGAATCGTCCCATTGCTCCGGGCAAATGGTTGAGGTGGATACCCGTGATCATCCATTCCGGAATGAATGAAATCACAATCAGATACAGGGCGCCGACCAGCGTGATCCGCGTCAGCACCTCGTTGATGAAATCTGCCGTGCGCTTCCCAGGACGAATACCCGGGATAAACCCGCCGTACTTCCGCATGTTGTCGGCAACTTCGCTCGGGTTGAACACGATCGACACGTAGAAGTACGCGAAGAAAATGATCCCGACGGCATAGAGCAAGGTGTAGAGCGGCTCGCCCCATCCCAGCATCCGGAACAGGTCCGCGAAATAGCGGTTGTTTCGCATCCCGTAGCCGATCGTCTGCGGCAGCGTCAAGATCGATGACGCAAAGATCACCGGCATAACGCCGCCTGCATTCACCCTAAGCGGCAGATGGGTGGACTGCCCGCCCATCACTTTGCGTCCCACTACACGCTTGGCGTACTGCACCGGAATTCGCCGTTCGCTGCGCTCCACGTACACAATGAAGCCCACGACTGCGACCATGAAAACCAACAGGAATACCATCAGCGGGAACGTGATCGCTCCCCAGGACGCGTTCTTTGCCTTCTCCACCAGGTCGACCACTCCGCGCGGAAGTCCAACCACAATGCCGGCGAAGATCAGCAGCGACATGCCATTGCCCACGCCGCGATCGGTGATCTGCTCGCCCAGCCACATGATGAACGCGCTGCCCGTGGTCAGCGTCAGCATGGTCATCAGCCGGAATCCCCAGCCCGGACTCAGCGCAAAGCCGCCCTTTTCCAGGCCGATCGCGATCCCGAACGACTGTACGGCGCTAAGAATGACCGTGATGTACCGCGTCCACTGCGTAATCTTCTTGCGCCCCAGTTCACCTTCCTTCTGCAGTTTGGCCAACGGTTCATACACTACCGTCAGCAACTGCAGAATGATCGATGCCGTGATGTACGGCATGATCCCCAGGGCGAAAATCGTCATTCGGCGTAACTGCCCGCCGGAGAAGAGATCCACAAACCCCAGCAGCGAGCCGCTGGTGCTGCCCTGCGTAAAAAACTGCTCGAGCTTTAATGTGTCGATTCCCGGGGTTGGAAGGTGTCCGCCAAGACGGTAAACAAACAGCATCCCCAGCGTAAACAGGATCCGCTTGCGCAGATCCGGAATCCGAAAAATGTTCGCCAGCTTCTCAAACATTACTGCAAGACCTCAACCTTGCCGCCTGCCTTGGTGATCTTTTCCTGCGCCGACTTGGAAAACTTGTGCGCGCTCACGTTCAACGCGACCTTCAATTCGCCATCGCCCAATATCTTCACCGGATGCTTGGTCTTGATCACCCCGGCTTTGCGTAGCACCTCGGGATTGATGGTGGTTTCGCCCAGTTCCGCCAGCCGCTCCAGGCTCACGATGCTGTATTCCTTGCGGAAAATGTTGGTGAACCCGCGCTTCGGCATCCGGCGGTGCAGCGGCATCTGGCCGCCTTCAAAGCCGCGGATCATGCGCGACCCCGAGCGCGAACGCTGTCCTTTGTGCCCGCGAGTCGAGGTCTTTCCCATCCCCGAGCCCATGCCGCGTCCCACGCGCTTGCGTTTCTCCGTCGCCTTCTTCGGTGCGTGAATATTCGATAAATTCATAATTAAGCTCTCAGCTCTGAGCTATTAGCTACGAGCAAAATCGCTCACTGCTCATCGCTCACCGCTACTCTACAAACTCAACCAGATGTGGCACCTTCGCCACCATTCCCCGTATAGCCTGGGTGTCCGGACGCTCAATGACCTGGTTCAGCCGGGTAAATCCCAGCCCTTTGATAACCAGCTTGTGTTTCACCGGGGAACAAATCGCGGAGCGCACCCACTTCAGGTGCACTTTCCCGCCCCCCGTGTTCGTCTTCTTCGCCGTCATTTCAAACCTCAATGGCCTTTGATCTTACTGGCCACTGGTCACCGACCACTGGCCGCTGCTTTTAGAGTTCCTGCGCGATCTTGCCCCGCAGAGTCGCCACGCTCTCCCGGTTCTTCAACTGCTTCAGAGCGTCGAAGGTCGCCTTGATCACATTATGCGGATTGGTCGTTCCAATCGACTTGGTCAGAACGTTCTGCACACCCGCCGAAGTCATCACCGCACGCACGGCGCCGCCGGCAATGACGCCAGTGCCTTCCGGCGCTGGCTTCAGCAACACTCTGCCCGATCCGTACCGCCCCAACACGAGGTGCGCAATGCTGGTCTGCGTAAGATTCACCTTCATCAGGTTCTTCTTCGCTGACTCGATTCCCTTGCGGATGGCCTGCGGCACTTCTTTCGCCTTGCCGGATCCGTAGCCGACTACTCCCGCCGACGGATCCCCCACCACCACCAGGGCCGCGAACGAAAGATTCTTCCCGCCCTTGACCACCTTGGTCACGCGGTTGATGGCCACCACCTGATCCTTCAGCTGGTACGCCCCTGCATCGAGTTTCTTGATCACTGTTGGCATTGATAAACCTAGCTTCTAGCCGCCAGCTCTTAGCCTCTAGCTACCAAAATGGGTTTGGCTAGAAACTAAAAGCTAGAAGCTGCTCTTAGAACTTAAGTCCTGCTTCGCGCGCCGCATCGGCCAGCGCCTTCACTCGCCCGTGATAAATGTATCCGCCGCGATCGAACACGACCTTGGTCACGCCTTTCGCCTTCGCCCGCTCGGCAATAATCTTTCCGACCGATTTTGCGGATGCCACGTTGCCGCCCGTACGCCGATCTTCCTTCTTGCCTTCGGCAGTGCTGGCCGAAACCAGCGTCTTCCCGCTCAGATCATCAACCACCTGGACGTAAATATGATTCAGCGAACGGTACACATTCAGCCGCGGACGTTCCGCCGTGCCCTGCAGCTTCTTGCGAATGCGCTCGTGTACGTGCCCGCGCTTCTCGTTTTTCGTGATCCTTGTCAGCATGATTTCGCTCTCAGCTTCTATTTCGCTCCGGTCTTTCCGACCTTCTTCTTCAGGCGCTCGCCAACGTAGCGGACACCTTTGTTCTTGTAGGGATCGGGTGGCCTCAGCGACCGCATCTCCGCCGCCACCTGTCCAACCTTCTGCCGATCAATGCCGGATAACGTGACGCGAGTCTGCTTTGGATCGATCGCCGCATCGACTCCGGTCGGCAGCGGGTACTCAATGGGATGCGAGTAGCCAAGGTTGAAAACCACCATACCCTTGCCCTTCATTTCGGCGCGATACCCGATGCCCACAATCTCCAATTCCCGCGTCCACCCTTTGGTCACACCTTCCACGGCATTGTTGACCAAAGCGCGAGCCAGCCCGTGCACCGCCGACTGCGAATCGTTCTCCCGAATTGCGACGATGTGCCCGTCCCGCTGCTCAAACTTGATTCCTCGCGGAAGCGGTGTATCCAGCTTCCCCTTCGGCCCCTGCACCAGGACCGTGTTTCCCGCAATGTTAATCGTGACTCCCTTGGGAACCGCGATCGGCTTTTTTCCAATTCGTGACATAAGGTTCTAGCTTTGAGTATTGAGCAATGAGCTATGAGCAACCGACTTGCGTTTTGCTCACTGCTCCCTGCTCATGGCTCATTGCTCCTCTCAGTAAATCTCGCACAGCAACTCGCCGCCCACGCCCTCTCGTCGAGCTTGGCGGCCGGTCATCACGCCTCGCGGCGTAGTGAGGATGTTAATCCCCATGCCGCCCAGCACGCGTGGAATCTCGCTGCGCCGCACGTAAACGCGGCATCCCGGCCGCGACACACGCTCCGCCTTCGAGATGGCAGCCTCGTTGTTCGCGCCATATTTCAGGTAAATCCGAATAATCTTGTGGCCCTCTTCTTCCGTCGCCTTGAAATTGGAGATGTACCCTTCCTCTTTCAGGATTCGGGCAATCTCCAGCTTCAAGCGCGAAGCCGGAATATCTACCTTCTGGTGCCGGGCCTGAAGTGCATTTCGCACTCGCGTCAGCATATCTGCGACCGGATCGGTCAACCTCATCGTTTGCTTCTCCTCCAGCCACTCGTTCGCTCCGCGTTCTGCGGAGAACCTGCAGCGGCTCGCTACTTCAGCCTTCTCTTGCTCTCATGGCCGAGATCCTTGCGCGCCCATCTACGACGCTTAAGGATCTGTGCAGCTCGCCTGCGCGAGCCGGCCCTCACCAGGACGACTTCGAAACCCCGGGAATCTCTCCCCGTAATGCCAGCTGCCGGAAGCACAGCCGGCATATTCCGAATTTCCGCAGGAAGCCCCGCGGACGTCCGCAGAACTTGCAGCGGTTATGCTTTCGCGTGGAAAACTTGGGCTTCCTCGGCTTGTCCTGGTGCAGCCCAACTCCGTCTTTAACTCGTTTTGCTGTAGTCGCCATTCATTTCCTTCATGAAACTCGAAACTTGAAACTGCTATGCCCTGAAAGGCATTCCCATATGCTTCAGCAACGACCGCGCCTGGTTATCATTCGCCGCAGTCGTCACAATCGTGACGTTCATGCCCTTCAGCTTGTCGACTTTCTCATACGAAATCTCAGGGAAGATCAACTGATCGTGCAGCCCGATCGTGTAATTCCCGCGCCCGTCGAACGACTTGCTCGATACGCCCCTAAAATCGCGAACCCGCGGTAGGACGATATTCACCAGCCGGTCGAAGAACTCGTACATGCGGTCGCCCCGCAGAGTAACCATCGCTCCAATCGACTGTCCCTGGCGAACCTTGAACGCCGCAATCGACTTCTTGGCCCGCGTCACAACTGGTTTCTGCCCGGTGATCTGGCCCAATTCGTTCACCGCCGGATCGAGCACCTTCGCGTTCTGCGTTGCCTCGCCCACACCCATGTTGACGACGATCTTATGCAGCCGCGGAACCGCCATTACGTTCTTCAGTTCCAGTTCCTTGAGCAGGGCAGGAGCAACTTCCTTCTCAAATCTCGCGCGCAACCGCGGACGCTCTTTCGCGCTGTGCCGCTGCTGGTCGGGCCCCTTCTGTTCCTGCGCCGGCGCTTCCTTCTGTCCCTTTTTATCTTTTGCCATTTCCTTTTCTACTCCTCTCACGGTTTCGGAGTGGTTACCGGTTCGTGAGATATTTTGCAACTTCGTAATCGGGTAATTTTGTATTTTCAAAGCCCGGGGATTTCAAATTACAAAATTACCCGATTACAAAATTACCAAATCACTTATCCAGCGTCGTTCCACACTTCTTGCAAACCCGCACTTTCCGATCCCCGCGAACTTCGTGCCCGATCCGCACCGGCCCGCAAGTCGGACAAACCAGTTGCACATTGGAAATCGCAATCCGGCTCTCCTGCTCCGCGATGCCGCCCTTGATGTTGCGCTGCGGATTGGGGCGTACATGCTTCTTCACCATCATCACGTGCTCGACCAGAACCTTAGCGTCATTCGGAAACACGCGCAGCACACGCCCTTCCTTGCCCTTGTCCCGTCCGGTGATCACCTTCACAGTGTCATTACGCCGGATATCCACTCTCTTGTGTTCTGTACTTACCGTTTGCATTTTTCCAATCCCAATCTTCGAATTTCGTAATTTGGAAATTTTGCAATCTTTGTTGATCCTCGGGCGGGGTCAAATTACAAAATTACCCGATACCAAATTGCAGAATCTCTATATGACCTCAGGTGCCAACGAAACGATCTTCAAAAACTTCTTCTCGCGCAATTCGCGAGCCACCGGCCCGAACACGCGCGTGCCTACCGGCTCGCCCGCGTCATTGATCAGCACTGCCGCATTCTGATCGAACCGGATATAGGTTCCATCGCGCCGCCGATGC
>JAICJP010000013.1 GCA_025928375.1 Candidatus Sulfotelmatobacter sp. | reverse complement strand
TACCGCTTCCCTTTGCGCTGCGAATTGCTGCTTCGCTTCTTTAATTATGTTCTGCAACTGCGTTTTCAGCTGATCGTCGAGAATCTTCTTCTCCATGATGGCGCGGAGAAGGCCAGGATTGGTCGAGTCCACGTATTTGTAAAGCTCGGCCTCGAAATCCCGCACTTGATCCACGGGCATGTCATCCAGGAATCCGCCGGTGCCGGCCATAATGATAAGAATCTGCTTCGAGAACGGCAGAGGCGAGAACTGCTTCTGCTTCAGTAATTCGACCAGGCGCTGTCCACGATTCAATTGCGCCTGCGTTGCCTTATCCAGATCGCTGCCGAACTGCGCAAAGGCTGCCAGCTCGCGATACTGCGCCAGTTCCAGCTTCAGGGTGCCGGCCACCTGCCGCATAGCCTTAATCTGCGCGCTGCCACCGACGCGGCTGACCGACAAACCGACGTTCACAGCCGGGCGTACACCCTGATTGAACAAATCGGTTTCCAGATAAATCTGGCCGTCGGTAATCGAAATGACATTGGTCGGAATATAGGCCGACACGTCACCGGCCTGCGTCTCAATTACGGGGAGCGCCGTCAAAGAGCCGCCACCGTTCTTGTCGCTCAGCTTGGCGGCGCGTTCCAGCAGTCGGGAGTGAAGGTAAAAAACGTCGCCGGGATACGCTTCGCGCCCGGGAGGACGGCGGAGCAGGAGCGAAATCTCGCGGTACGAAGCCGCGTGCTTCGAGAGATCGTCGTAGATGACCAGCGCGTGACGCTTGGTGTCGCGGAAGTATTCGCCCATGGCGCAGGCTGCATAGGGCGAGATGTACTGCATGGGCGCGGGCTCGGATGCCGAAGCCGCAACCACAATGGTGTACTCCATGGCGCCCGCATCTTCGAGAACTTTGACCACCTGAGCGATGGACGATCGCTTTTGCCCAATCGCGTTGTAAATACAAATAAGATCGTTGCCCTTGCTGTTGATAATGGTGTCGAGTGCAACGGCAGTCTTCCCTGTCTGGCGATCGCCGATGATCAGTTCGCGCTGGCCGCGGCCAACCGGAATCATGCTGTCGATGGCCTTGAGTCCAGTCGCCATCGGCTCGCGCACCGGTTGCCGGTCAATCACGCCAGGAGCCAGGCGTTCCAGCGCGATGAACTTATCGGTGGAGATTGGTCCTTTGTCGTCGATGGGCTGACCCAGGGAGTTGACGACCCGTCCGATCATGCCGTCACCCACGGGCACGCTCATGATGCGCCCGGTCCGCTTGACCTCGTCGCCTTCCTTGATTTCTGTGTATTCGCCGAGCAGCACCGCTCCGACCTGGTCTTCTTCCAGATTCATGGCGATACCGGCGACCCCGTGCGGGAACGACAGCAGTTCGCCGGCCATGACCTTGTCCAGTCCATACACGCGGGCAATGCCGTCACCCAGGGTGATGACGGTTCCCGTTTCGTCCACGGAGATCGAGGATTCGTAGTTCTCGATTTGCTCGCGAATCAGTTTGGTGATTTCGTCTGCTTTGATTTGTGCCATAAATCAGCTCTTAGCCTTTAGCTGTTAGCTCTTCGCTTTGTTGCTCTGCCCCTACAGATTCAAGCTAAGGGCTAAGAGCTAATAGCTAAGAGCTTATCGCTTCCTTGATTCTCTCCAACTGACCCTTGACTGACCCGTCATAGATCGTGCTGCCAATGCGAACTACCGCACCGCCGAGCAAAGATGGGTCCAATCCGTATTGCGCGCGGACTTTCTTTCCAGTCAATTTAGCGATCTCCGCTTCCAGGGTGCGTTTTTCGGCGTCGCCCAGTTCACGGGCGCTGGAAATCTGCGCATCGGCCAATCCCATGCGCCGGTCCAGTTCTCTTTCGAATTGCTCCACAATCCTGGGCAGGAAAGGTAGTCGCCGGTGATCGATCAACACTGCGAGGAGGTTCCGCACTGCCCGCTCGATCCCGTCGCGCTGAACGATAACGTCGAGCAGCCTTCGCTTCTGCTCGGCAGGGACCGCGGGATTTTCCCAGACCCGCCGCAGATCTGCGCTCTGCTCGACCAACGCGGCAATCTGGCGCAGCCCGCCGATGGCGCGTGCCGCGTCTAGATGCGCGCTAAAGACAACGTCAGCGAAGGCTCGAGCGTAGGTGCTGGGAACGGAGGCCATGCCTAGTTTCCATCCTTTCCCGACTTATCCGAAGTCGCCAGCTGGGAGGCGAAATCCCGCACCAGGGCCTGGTCGGTAGCGGCATCAACCCGAATCTGCTTGGCGGCAATGCCGACCGCCAGCTCGGCGGCGTGCGCGGTCAATTGGCGACGGGCAGCTTTGGCTGCCGCAGCGATCTCCTGTTCGGCGGAAGCGACAATCTTGCGCGCGTCCTCCTCCGCTGTCGCCTGAATGCGAGCTTCTTCCACGGCTCCTTCTTTTTCCGCCTGATCGCGCATCATCCCGATCTCAACATCCAGCTTCTGCAGGCGGGCCTCAATCTCCGCCAGCTTGCGTCGAGCCTCTTCGCTGGCCTTCTGGGCCTCCTGCATGGCCTTCTGAATCGCCGCCGTGCGGTCGCGGAACATTCCGGGCAAATACTTCCGTCCCGCCCACACGAAGAGGGCTGCAATGACGGCAAAGTTGAGAATGAAGCACAGCCAGTAGGACTGCTGCAGGTTCAATCCCGTAATACGAGAAACGAGCCGCACCGAGGCCGAGTGCTTGAACTCCTCCATCTCGTCTTTCTCTTCGCCGGCAGCTTCACGGCTCTCGTGGGCAAGTTCGCGGCCCGGCGTTGCCGGAGTCGGGGAGTCGTCGCTGGCTTGCTTCAGGGATGCGGTGGAAACTTGGCGAGAGTGCGCCAGAAGCAGGCTGGCACAACCAAGCAGCAGCAACAGAGCGGCGAGACTTCGAATCCAGGTTTTGGGCAAGCCCCTCATCGTGCCACCCCCGCCGGCTGCAGAACGCGCCGCACGATTTCCTGGGCCAGTGCCGCCGCTTGTCCCTGCAGACCCTGTTCGGCCGCCAGCCTGTCGTTCTCAATGTTGGCCTTGGCGGCTTGCACCTGGGTCTGTGCCTTCCTGCGGGCCTCATTAACGGCATTGGCGCGAGCCTGGATGGCGGCCTGCCTGCGGGCTTCCTGCGCCCGGAACACCGCCGCCCGCGCCTCGCGTAGCCTTTGCTCGTACTCCGAGGTGCGAGCATCGGCGGCGGCAATGTCGGCTCTGGATTTCTCAATCGCGCCCTCAGTCTTACTCCGGCGTTCCGCCAGCACCCGCTGCAGGGGCTGGTGCACGATGCCCTTATAAAGGACGTACAGCAACGCCACCAAAATCACCGTCGGAACCGCTCCGAGCAGTAATTCGCCTAGTTGTTGCAGCGTCTGATCCATGGGTGCGATTGTTTGTAGACCGGAAAATGAGGGCTCTAGAAACTGTTAAGTCTAACGTCGGGAGAAGTTTAATGTCAACGCAAGAAGATCGCGTGGTCGTGCCTTAACTCGCGTGTGCTGGGATCGTGGTCGTGCTCGATTTCCACAGCCGGCTCTATGGTTCGCCTTCCTGGGAGAGTCGATCATCAGACTGGGGATACTCGGCCAGCCTGGATCGAATGCGCTCGATGTGCGCAGAGATGGCCGCTCTGAGTTCATTCGCAATGCGCTGGAATTCGTCGCCCTCAGCTCGCAACAGCTCTTCGGACAGGGTACGGATGCGATCTTCCAAACGGTTCAGAGGTTGCACAGGGCGTTCGCACTTTGTACTACTGCCTGTAGTTCCCATGCCATACAGAATTTTGTGTAGGACTTCCTACACAATAAAGAGAGAATTCGCCATACCAATCTGGAAGATCTGGAGGAACCATTCAGAACGGCCTGAGAGCCGTAAGCAGCGACGTGTGGTGCCGCCCTGGTGAGTACGGGCACATTCATCAGGGTGTGCCCGGAAACCCTAAAAAATCGCCGCCGTAAACTGCTCAACCACAAGGGCTTAGAACTGCTGCAAACAGTCGCATGGCCATGGGACATTTCTGCATATAACACTTGACTTCGGGCGAGAGAGGATTAGCATAGAAACATCACCTCCGATCCAATTCAGGATCGAGTGGGCCGATAGCCAAGGAATGTCACCGCTTCTTGGTTGCCGGCCCATTTAATTTTGCCTTCCAGTATTCGCACGGTTCTAGCGACGGTCGTGTCCCCAGTATTGCCACGCAGCAATATGAGTCGGTCGTCCTGTCAAAAAATCTGTCAATTGGGCGCCGTCAATTAAAGGGACCGCCTCGCCAATGAGGGTAGAGCGTTGAATCACACGGCGGATCGTTCGGTCGTGGCCCACGTCACATCGCGGCTAATGGTTCACCACAAACTGCTTGACGCGTCGCACTAGCGATTCCGGGGCGTCCGCTTCGAATTCGACGGCGCCGTCCTGATACTTCCTGGAATAAATTCGTGCCCGCGCCTCCAGCATGGCCAGCATCTTCCCTTCCTTTTGGGGAACGCGCAGATGCACGCGGCTCACGCGGTCTTCCTCAATCATCTGGTCGATGCGCTCGCGCAAGGTGTCGAGCCCAGTGCCTTCCAGAGCGGAAACGTAAACCGTGCGCGAACCCGGGCGCGCCGCCTCGGCCAGCAAAGATTGCGCCACCTCGTCGTCCAGCAGATCGACTTTATTCATCACCCGCAGGCGCGTCCTTTTCTCCGCTTCCAATTCCTTGAGCACAATTTCCACCTGCGCATCCTGTTCGGCGGAGAGCCGGCTGCTCGCGTCGGAAACATGCAGAATCAGCGACGCCCGCTGCACTTCTTCCAGAGTGGCCCGAAACGCGGACACCAGCGTGTGCGGCAGATTCCGGATAAATCCCACGGTATCGGACAGCAACACTTTTCGCTTGGACGGCAGATCAATGCCGCGAATCGTAGGGTCCAGCGTCGCAAACATCTTTGCAGAGGACAACACGCCCGCGTCTGTCAAAGCATTAAACAAAGTTGATTTGCCGGCGTTGGTGTATCCGACCAATGCCACCGTGGCCAGCGGGGCAGACTCGCGCCGCTGCCGCTGCTGTGCGCGAACCCGGCGCACATTCTCCAACTGCTGCTCCAGGTGACGCACCCGGCGCGCAATCTTTCGCCGGTCGGTTTCGAGCTGAGTTTCACCCGGACCGCGGGTTCCAATGCCGCCCCCGAGTTGCGACATCTCCACTCCATGCCCGGCCAGACGAGGCATCATGTACTTCAGCTGCGCTAGTTCGACCTGCAATTGCCCTTCCCGCGTTCGCGCATGCCGCGCAAAAATATCCAGGATGAGCTGGGTGCGATCAATCACCCTCCGGCCAACAATCTTTTCTATGTTCCGCTGCTGCGAAGGACTCAAGTCGTGATCGAACAGAAGAACGTCGGCATTCACCGAGGCCGCCGCGCCCGCGATTTCCTCCAGCTTGCCCGCGCCAATCAGGGTCGCCGGATCAGGCCGGTCCCGGCGCTGCAGGATCTGCCCCGTCACCTTGGCTCCCGCACTTTCAGCGAGTGCCCGCAGTTCCGCCAGCGATTCTTCCGCATCGAACTCTGGAATCATCGGCCTGGACTTAACTGGGCCATCTTTGCGGGTAGGAGTAGGGGATTCCGTGCGCATCGCGGCCGCGTCCCGGGCCGCCGCGGCGTGAGCCGGAACCGATCCCTTGCCGCGGTTCGAGCGCACTTCCAACCCCACCAGGAAAGCTTTCTCAGCCTGCGAGCGCCCGTCCGCACCACTAGCCTCTAAGGGCACACGTGAGCCGGCGCGCGTACTGTCGCGGGATGCCTTGCGATGAGAACTTCCCAAGCGGAAAACGCCTATCCTTCAGTGCCCGAAGCCGTCGCTGCAGTGGCGGCGGGAACGGGCCCGTTGGCCGCCCTCTCCGAATGAGGCGCATGTGGGCTGTGCGTCACCACCCCGCGCCCCATTACCACCGTTGAGATGGCGTGCTTGAAGATCAGTTGCTCCTGACCGTTCGCCTCGAGCACCACCGAGTACTTGTCAAAGGAGCGGATTCGGCCCGTCAGCTTCACTCCGCTGAGCAGATAAATTGTGATACTCACTCGCTCTTTTCGGGCCGTGTTCAGAAAGGAATCCTGGATGTTTTGTGCCGGCTTATTGCTGTCCATAGCCGATCTCCTTAAATTGAACTGCCAATTCCAACTGCCGGCTCAGGGCGCTTTGAGCCAGCTCCAAACCACAGCAGGTTCCCGAGCCTTCCCGCGCTCAAGGAACAAGGGGGGACAACGCCGTCAGAAGCAGTGATTGCGCTTCTGCCGGACAGATGTGAGTACCATACGGCGAACCGGGTTGCTTTTCAATACTCAAGTTACCTTCCGAGCTACTCACGATTGACAGGTAGCAGAGCTGAAGTGCAGACTTGCCTCGATTCGCCGGGACGAGGGCGCTGTTCCCGGCCTAGGTACGTTTCCCTCCTATCCGTCAGGAGGAACTGTCCCGCAATACGGAGGACCAGAGTCTCTGGTACTGCCGGGCCTTATAAACGAAATCTGCGAAGGAGAATCGATGCACTCTCTTATGGCCGTGGCAACCGCAGTGGTCATGCCAACCATCACCGGCAAAGAAGCCGCTATGCTCATCCTGCGATGGTTCCATTTCCTTGCCGGCATCACCTGGGTCGGGCTGCTGTATTTTTTTAATCTGGTGAATGTCCCGTTCATGAAGACCGTGGACGCCCCCGCCAAGCCGAACGTCTTCCAGAACCTGACCCTGCCCGCGCTGAACTGGTTCCGCTGGAGCGCCCTGGCGACGGTATTCATCGGCTTCTGGTATTGGGGACAATTCCTGGTCGCTCCCGACGCGGAGCGGGAAGGCCGTAGTGCAGGCAGCACCGTTGGATTATTCCTGCTCATCTGGATCGTTGTGTTTTGGATTCTCTATTTCGTGATCAAGAAACTGCCCAATGGTTACGTGCTGGGCGTGATCACGGCAATTCTGGTGTACGCCGCGGGATGGCTGTTCGTGAATCGCACTCCGGTCGGCGGAGATGACAATCACGTACTCTGCATTGGAGTAGGCGGGGGTTTGGGCATCGTGATGCTGTTCAACGTCTGGGGCATCATCTGGCCGAACAATAAGAAAATCATCCGCGCCGCTCTAGCCGGAGCCCCCCGCGAGGACGCAGCCAAGCTGGCCCGCCAGGCCTTCCTCGCTTCGCGAACAAACTTCTTCTTGTCCGTCCCCATGTTGTTCTACATGGCGGCAGCGTCGCACTTCGGGAGCACGGTGATCTTCGGGAAGTGAGCAGCCGATGAATCTCGGTTGCAGACAAGTCAGAAGGTAAAATCCGCCTCGGGAGAACGGCCGCCGGCCGGCTTGGGTGCGTTGCTGGCGGGGCGTCGTGCGATTTTGTGGAGAGCGGACAGATCTTGCTCCGCCTGTCGATACCCAGTTTTAATGGCTAATCGGTACCAGCTGTCGGCGATGCTCTCGTCGCGCGCCACGCCCTCGCCGTACTCATACGCACGGCCTAGTTGATCGCATGCCGCGGCCGATCCGTGTGCCGCAGCCTTGCGAAACCATTTCACGGCCTCGCCCAAATCCTGGCGGACGCTGGCACCTTTGAGGTATGCCAATCCGATATTGAGTTCCCCAGCAGCGGAGCCAGATTGCGCCGCCTTTCGGTACCACTTTACCGCTTCATTGCCGCTGCTCGATGAACCTGAAGCACTTGTCGGCACCCGGCCGGTTTCGTACATATACCCGACATTGTTCTGCGCGGGAGCAAATCCCTCAGAGGCGGCCCGCAGAAACCATTTCATCGCCTCCTCATCACTCTGCGCCACTCCGTGTCCTTGCACGTACAGGCTGCCCAAACTGTTCTGCGCCGCAGGATGTCCGTTGTCGGCAGCCTTGCGATACCAATCAGCAGCCTGCGAGAAGTCCTGAGCAACCCCGCAGCCGTTTTCATAATTCACACCCGCGCGAAATTGAGCTTCTCGATCCCCATCTCGCGCACCGCGCAGCAATTGCAGCAGTTCGGTATCGCTCTTGAATGGCTGACGCATAGATTCATTGCCGCGACAAGGCGCGGTGGCGGTGCAAACAGTAGACACGACCAAAACGATTGCCAAGGAGAGAAAGTGCCGAACCATACTCATCCCTCAGAACCCGAGCGTTGAGAGATACGTTAGCGTCAGGACTGAGGGAGGTCAAATGGAAAGTGGCGCCGAGCACAAGAAAGGGGAGCCCGTGTAGGCTCCCCATTGTTTTGTTAGATCAGGCTAGAAGTTGAACTTCAGCGCGAGCAGCATGCCCCGCGGCGAGTTCGAGAAAATCGCCTGGGGCTTGTTGAAGGAACTAGTATCCGGCTCCAGCATGGATAAAACGTTGCTCCCGATATAACCGAGGGAGGCGACGTCACTGATGTATCCCGGCACATACTGAGCATGATTGAACAGGTTCAGCGCCTGCGCCTGGAACTCCAATGAGTGACGGTCGGTGAAGTTGATGCGCTTCACAATGGTGAAGTCAAAGTTGTTAATGTGTGGCATGGCCAGAGTGTTACGCCGGGCGTTTGGCTTCATGTATTTGCCGTAGCCATTGTTGGTGTCGCCGCCAATATAATAAGCGTTGGAATTGTTGGCAACGTATCCGACAACGTAAGGCCGGCTGTCCGACTCCGCCACAGGATCACAGCTAAGTCCGCTAGGGAGAGCACTGGTGCAAAGCGGCGTTACGCCCGTGCCCGTACCGCGGACTCCCGCCGGATTGATCACCACGCGGTCGCCAGCCGAGTCGCCGTTTCCATTGACATCGACTCCCGCCTGTACGGTCGCATATTCGGGGGATTGGAACGTGTAGATCGGCCCAAACTCCCAGTTACCGAGCACGTTCTTTTTCACCCAGTTGTTGTCATGCTTGAGGAACGGCATGTCATATAGAACCTGGAACGTGAGGCGATGCCGGCGATCCAGGGCCGAATCGCTCCAGTCGCAGGCAAAGCAGGCGAAGTCTTGCGAGCGCCGCGGCGTCAGATAAGTAGAGAACACATCTGCCGTCGAATTGTCCATGGCATGGCTCCACGTCCAGGCAACCTGGAACTGGAGACCGTTGCTCATGCTGCGAGAGAACTGCGTCTGCAGCCCATGGTACCTGGAGGCGCCCCACTGCATGAAGCCGACGACGCTGGCCCCTCCAAAACCCGCATCAGCCCAGGCAGGGAAATAACTCGATTTGGAGTTGATCTGATCGTAGTTGGTGGTCAGAGCATCAACCGCGGACTGAGAGGGAGCGCTAAAGAACACCGGCAGGTATTCAGACGCTGTGCTCTTCACTTGCCGGTTTAGGCGCTGCTGCACGGGAAGGTGGATTCCCCGAGTCCCTACGTAACGAACTTCAAGGGTGTACTTGCTCGCGAAAATGTGTTGAACGCCAAGACTCCACGTTTCCGAATAGGGCAACTTCTGGTCGGGAATGTAGCTTGCGGTGACCGAACGAGCGTACGCTGCATCGGTAATAGGCGGGATGGTCGCTGAGTAAGGCAAACCACCACTAGCCAAAAATCCCGCTTGGCCGAGGAGGGGATCCTTCCAGAAGCAGCCCGCCGTCAGCCCGCTTTGATCCTCGGGATATGCATCGCAAGTTTGGGAAACCTGCGGAGGAGCAGAAAGCAAGCCGAGATTGTCGTACAACACGTCGGTGGCCATAGAGAAACCACCGCGGATGGAGGTCGTCCCACTGTTCCCGGGAGACCAAGCAAAGCCGATGCGGGGAAGGAAATTCTTCTTCTGCGAATCTGGGGCGTGGAAAGAGATCAGCCCTGGAACGCTGGAAATTGCGTTCAGCGGTTGCCACATGCGCTGCGAGAGCGGCACCTGGGTGAACTCATACCGCAATCCAAGGTTCAGCGAGAAGTTCTTGCTAATGCGCCAATCATCTCCAGCCCACCCGTAAAACATTTTTTGGTTGCCATAGTAAGTGAGGTTGCCAATGGACCTCTCCGCCAGATAGTCGGGAACCTGATCCGTGAAATACCCGTCGAAGCTGAGGTACTCGTAATCACCGCGTTGGCGCTGGGTGAATCCTTGGGGCGAAATGTACTCGCGGAATTCCCCGCCAAACTTAAAGTTGTGGCGACCCTTTACCCAACCAATGGTGTCCACCACCTGATAGAAGTTCTGGCTGCCGAACTGGGGAGCATTGGGATCAACACCAAGCTGCACTCCGTTGCCCTCGCCGATGCCCACCGCAAGGTTAGGAAACGCATCCAGGCCCGGAAAGGCGAACTTCCCCCCTGGCCAATCGTTCACGCTACGGTTAAACCCGATCCGCAGTTCGTTCGTGAGGTTCGGGTTCAAGGTGTGGTACTCGCTCAGAGTGAAGATGTGATAACGGTACGGAACGGTGGTATAGAAAGCTGGGATCTGAGCGCTGGTGTCGATGAAATTGTTCTTCTCGTACGCATACCGGCCGCGTAATTGATCCTTGTCGGAGATGCTGTAGTCCAGCGACGTAACTCCGGTCAAGAAGTTGCTCCACAAAGCCCCGGAATAACCTATGGCGCCGATAGGAACGCCAGGATCGGCATTCTGGCCGATGGCTGACAACCCAAAGCAGTTCGGGTCACTGCCATCGATTGCCGACCGCGTCGTTGCAGTGCCAACGTACTTCTGAAACTGAGTTAAATTGGTCTGATTGACCGCTGGGTCCGCAGCCAAAAGCGCATATCCTGCTGCGGTTGGACCACAGGCCGTCGAGGAGACGACATTCCCGATCGGGTTATATTCCCAATTTGTGAAAAAGAACAACTTGTTCTTCACGATTGGTCCGCCAATTTGGCCGCCGAAGCGATTATTGTCGTAGCGCGTGTTGAAGGGCTTGAGCCCTTGGCTGCGCTGCGATAATGCAACTTGGGAATCCATGGCGTTCAAATTGCGGTTCTGGAAATACTCGTACAAGCGGCCATGAAAAGCGTTGGTGCCCGACTTGATCGTCTGGTTGAACTGGCCACCCGAGGAGTGCCCGAACTCTGGCGAGAACTGATTCTGCAGCACAGTGAACTGATCGACTGCGTCATTGGGAAGCTGAAGCAGCGGCCCGGTTACGCTCTTGTCGTTGTTGTCCACGCCTTCCACGGTGAAGTTGTTATTGCGCGGCCGCTGCCCGGAAACTGAAGGTCCGGATCCGGCTCCAACGCCGCCGCTGGTAGCGACACCAGCATCGAGCAGAGACAGATTGATCACTCCGCTTCCCACCGAGGCGATCGGCAGATCTTCCAGTTGCTTGCTCTGATACGTGTTTTGCAGCTGTGCTGTCGTCGTATCGAGGCTGGGGGGAACTCCAGAAACTTCAACGGTCTCGCTCGCTGCGCCCGGCAGCAGCGTCACATTGCGCGTGGCCGTCTTGTTCAGCTCCACCTGCACTTGTTCGGATATCGTTTTGAATCCGGTCATCTTCGCCGTAATCCGGTAGGTACCAGCCAGCAGGTGATCGAAACGGTATTCACCTGTGGCGCCGGTTTTCGCGGAAACGGTCACGCTGGTTTCGACGTTGGTTAACGTCATATCAGCGCCCACGATGGCTGCCCCACTGCCATCCACAACCGTACCGAGCACATTGCCGTCTATCGCTTGTCCAGCAGCAAAAACTGCGCTCAGGGCGGACAAGGTCAGAATCGCTAACAAAAAATTAAGAGTTCGGACTCGCATTTCGCCTCCTTAAAAATCTCACGCACAACTCGGCTGGCGCGGGCGGGCGCAGAGATCACACCGAACGCCAGCGCGCTCCGATCACGGCCAATTTGTTCAACGAGAGCTGGGGCTTTCCTGGGATTTCTCAGCTCTGGATGAGACCCGCGTCCAGACTGTTTTCGCGAGAAACAGGCGGGACCTTACCTGTATGCAAATTTCGATCCAAATCCGGAATTGCTGCAACCACTTTGTTATCGCCACAATTCCCAAAAGCTACTGCCATGCTCATACCGAAACATGTAGGAAAGCTATTGAAAAATATGGTATTTAGGGAACGCGGTCTGTGACGGGAATCACAGAAGATTTAGAAGTGAAATGTGACCGTGATCACCGAGTTATATCAGCGCCGTTTCCTGCTGGCGTGCGTGACCACTTCTCCCGGCGCCAGCACTCTTCTCACGATGGGCGTGTTGAGCTTGTATTTTCGCTCGCTGACGTTTTCCGCATCGTCGCGCACGCGCAGAATAAACACCGGCAGGTTTCCTTCTTTATCGAAATCTTCATGTGTGACTGTGACCGGCAACACGCCGTTCAGCCCATGCTCGCGATAGGCAGTCTCGTAACGATGCTTACGCAGATTCCAGGTGAAGACACGCACCTGGTCGAAGTCGAATGGCAAGCCATCGTGAGGATCGGTGAGTACACATAGATATTGCGGAACTTTCTTCTCCGCGTCCTGCACCTCGTTAAGCACGAAGAACGCGACGAAGCGCTGCCCTTCCGCGTACTGCGCGATGTCCAGCGGCACATCCACATCCACCATGCGGGACAGCACCCATCCCACGCGTCCCTGCGCATCGCGCACCAGCGACCAGTCCTCGAGCACCGGACCGGCAGCGGCTTTTCCCGGCTTGGCCACCGCCGGCTTCACGGCGGGAGCTCCGCCCGGCAATTGCTTCTCCGCAGTCCCGCGCCCCAGGATCGCTACCTTCGCTCCGGAGGCAAGCTGGTACAGGTGTTCACTTTCGCGTCCCGGGGTGACGTGCATGTTGGTGTCGTTACGCAGAACACCGGGAGCTTGCAGGGGATCATTCTGATGTTCCTCGGTTAGCTTCTGCAGTGCATCGTAGGTCTTCTGATCGACGAGGTAGCGCTGCTCGATCCAGCCCTCAATGCCGCTGCCGGTGCGCACGCGGGCGAAGCGACGATCGCGGTCGATGATCTCCACGCGCTCGCCATTCTTCACGTTGCCGACGCGGTTGTAGATGGCCGCCACCTGGTCGCGCAGAGCGGCCTGCGGCGCCGACACGTAGGCCACCTCCAGTGCGCGATGGCGTCGATTACAACCGGAAAGCAACAGAAGCGCGCATGCGAAGGTTGCGAGCAGAAGCGGTCCGCCGGGAAATGAGAACAACCGTTTCATCATGAAGAGGAGTGAACCGATTACTATAACGCTTCGCCGGTCGCGCTTCGCGGCACGAAGGTTTACGCATCGGAGACGGGCAGCAGATCAGCCGCCGTCAGATGATGCTCGGCTGATCTTCCACGGGCACGGGTTTCCGCTCTGCGATTTCCCGGTACGTCAAGCTGAGCAGTGGCGGCGCGATCAGCGTGGTCGCGATGGACATGAACACTACTGCGTCGTAGATGCCCTGTGCGATCACTCCCAACGAGAGTCCGATCTGCGCCACAACCATACCAACTTCTCCCCGAGGAATCATTCCCACGCCGACTCGCAAAGCGGTTCGCCGGCCCAGGCGTAGGGATGCCAATCCGCACCCGGTAAACTTCGACAGAACGGCCACCACCACGATAAGCAATGTCAGAACTAAAGTGCGTCCGCTGCGGAATGTACCCACATTAAAATGCAACCCGATCCCGGCGAGAAAAAATGGAACCAGGAATTCCGTCACCCCCTGGGTCAGATCGTGCACGCGGTGCTCGACGCTTTCCGAGAGCATCATGCCGGCAAAAAACGCGCCAATGATCGCCGCGACACCGGCATAAACCGACAGCACCGACAGCGCAAACATCAGTACTACCGCCGCGTTGAACTGCGCTTCCCCAGCGCGCAACTGCTGATTCAATCTGGGAAGAACTCTCCCCATGGCGGCCGTGCCCCATTTCACCACCACCAGCGTGAAGCCAATGGCAAACGCCGCGGTCAGGCCCAGCTCCAGAAGGTTGACCGATCCTTTGGCCAGGCCGCTGACGATTGCCAGGACCAGTAATCCCAGAATGTCATCGATCACCGCCGCGCCCAGGATGATCTTGCTTGCCCGCTCGTGCAGCAAATCTTTCGCGGAGAGAACTTGCGCGGTGATCCCTACGCTGGTGGCCACCAGGGCGGCACCCACAAATATGGATTCAATCCGCGACTCGCCCCAGATCCAAAGCAGCCCCCAACCGGCAAAAAACGGAATGATGACTCCCGAGACCGCCACCGCGCTCGCCTGCGGTCCCGCCTTAATCAGGTCGGACGACTTGATCTCCATCCCAACCCGGAACAGCAGGAACATGACGCCCAATTCAGCGAGCCTGGAAAGGAAGGGGGTGGGATGAATCCAGCCGAGAACGCTGGGGCCAATCAGGATCCCGGCCAGAATCTGCCCCACGATGCCCGGTAGCCGCAGACGTTCGAAGATCTCGTCCAGCAGCTTCGCCGAGCCGAAAATCACCAGCATGCCCAGCGGAAGCCTGAGTTGTTCCGGGCTCGGCGCTACAACGAACGTAGCCAGCCAGATCATCCCACCATGACACCAGATGCACTCAGCTTATTCAACCCTGCTGGTTCAGCAGCACACTTCAGCACAGTTGCAGGGCATGGTTGCGCAGGTCCTTACCCCAGCGTCGCGGTTCGGTTACTATGGTCATAGCGACTAGGATCTTGCGCTTAGGGCGGCAGGCGGCTAAAACTGCTCTTTGTGCGTCTAACACTTCGGGGACATTTCACGCTTTGTTTCGAGGAAAAATGAACAAGACCTTTGCTCACAGGCTCGCGTTGGTTTCGCTTTTGGCTCTGATCGCCATGGCTGCAGGATCTCGTGCCACGTCGCAGGACACCGCGGATTCGGTGCTGCGTCCGCCCAAAGGGGCGCAGATGGCGATCGTGGTCTTTGAAGACTTGCAATGCCCCATGTGCCGCCGTACCGCGCCGCTGGTGGAACAGGCTTCCAAGACCTACAAGATCCCGGTCATCCGCCATGACTTCCCGTTGCCGATGCACAACTGGTCGTATCAGGCGGCCGTGATGGCGCGCTTCTTCGACACCCATTCCAAGCAATTGGGCAACGAATTCCGCGACTACATCTTCGAAAACCAGCTGGACATCACTCCGCAAACCCTGCGTGGATACGCCGAGAAATTCGCCACCGCCCACAAGGTCGACTTGCCTTTCATGATCGATCCCAACGGCAAGCTGGCGGCGGAAGTGAATGCCGACCGCGATCTGGGTAAAGCCATCAAACTGGACCACACGCCAACTGTCTACATCGTGACCAGCCGCAATTCCAGCAAGCCCTACGTCGAGGTCAAAGATAACAACCAGCTCTACTCGACCATCGACGCGATGATGAAAGAGTAGGACCTCAGATTGGCTCCGGAGGACTGCAATTTCGGATTGACTGCTTTCGCATTTTAAGCTAGTATAAGCTAGCTTATGGCCTACAAGACCGAAATCGGCGCTTTCGAGGCGAAGAATACGCTAGGAACTCTGCTGGATCGCGTGGAGCGGGGCGAAGAAATTACCATCACCCGCCACGGAAAAGCGGTCGCGCGACTGGTTCCGAATACGAATCGCATCGACCAGCTACAAGCTCGCACAGCATTGCAACGCATCCGTGACCGTGCCGAGAAGTTGCACCAGACCAAAGCTGGAGCGGTACCGTTCGACTGGCCTGCGCTGAAGGAAATGCGTGACCACGGCAGGCGTTGATCTTAACTGGTACATGAGTCTCGTCCTCGACTGCTCCGTCACACTGGCATGGGTATACAGCGATGAGACCACCCAAGCCGTTCGCGAGCTTTTTGAAACAGTCAGCCAGAGCGGTGCTTGGGTTCCCGGACTCTGGCGTCTTGAAGTTGCTAACGTTCTTGAGATGAACATTCGCCGGCGCCGGCACGGCGCAGATTTTCGCAACTTAACATTGGCGGATTTAGCCCAACTCCCCATACAAGTCGACTCCGATACCGATCGACAGGCCTGGAGTGCCACGTTGGCTATGGCTGAACGGCACAAGTTGACACTCTATGACGCCGCCTACCTGGAACTGGCCCTGCGCCGCAGCCTCGCATTGGCAACGCTGGACGAGGATTTGCGTCGCGCCGGGGCGTCGGAAAAAATCCGCTTGCTGGGAAAATAAACTCTCCGCGCCATTGCACGTGAGTGATCAGTTTGGGCGCTGACTATTCTTCGTAGGGCCTTGCTCGCCAACGCCTCGTTCCGGCGCGCTGTAACCAAAATGACGAGCTACCGTTGCTTGCTGACGGCGCTCAGTATCCGCTGACAGTAATCGAGAGCGGGTTGCTGGTCACCCCGCCAGATGATGCCGTCACTGTGATCGTGCCATCTGCGCCAGTGCTTCCCGTCGGGCTAACTACACCGGCCGAGACGGTAGCGATTTGAGTGTTGCTCGACGTCCACTGGGCAACGCTGGTGATATCGACAATTCCGTTGCAGGTGTTCGCTTTTGCCACCAGAGTCACACTCGTGGTGCCGCCGTTACTGATGGTGGTTCCATTGCTTGAGGTAACAGTAATAGAGTTAATGCAGCCAACTGTGACGCTGACGCTCTGTGTCCCTGTTATCGATGGATTGTCGTTCGATGTCGCGGTAACCGTCGCCGTGCCCGTGGCAACCGACGTCACCAGGCCGCTCCCATTAATCGTTGCCGTGCTGGTCGGGCTGACGCTCCAGCTCACCGAAGGATGCCCTGTGCTGCCGTCATTATAAGTGCCGGTGGCAAACATCTGCACCGTATTGTTTGTATTGCCGGTCTGAATACTCGGAGTGGCGGGGCCCACGGTAATCGACGAAAGCGTGGGCTTCACGAAAAATCCGCGGCAACTGGCGGCGAGCGCCATCATGGCCAGCACGGCGAACGCGCCGCTCAGTCGAAGTGTCTGCTTCTTGGAAGGCATTCTGGTTGCAACTCCTTGGGCGCGCACGCTCTGGCACTTGGGCATTCAGTAGTGTTTCGGATCAAAAAATTGTAGCAGACAAGGATTCCTGAGGAGCACAGTGCGGCACCCTCGCCCCGCTCCTGAACCATACCAGCTACCCACCTCCCCGTCTTTGCTCTAGAACGAACCCCGACGATCAGCTTGCAAACAAAGTGGATGCCGTCCGGCACGAACGCAGTTAGGTATGGGGCCGCAGCCAAAACGAAGGCGGAGGCATTCGCCCCCGCCTCTCATATTCCCAACCGTACTACCGTCCGCGATGATCTCCCCGCGGCGGGCCATTATCATGCCGCGGCGCTTGCGCCGGTCTGGGTGCCTCGCGTGGCGCACTCTGCGGCGGACGAGACATCTCGCGCGGCTGATTCTGCGGACGGCTTTCGTTCATCCGTCGGTCCGGCTGACGATTCTGATTAGGCCGATCGTTCGAGCGCATGTCCGGCTGACGATTCTGATTAGGCCGATCGTTCATGCGCATGTCCGGCTGACGATTCTGATTAGGCCGATCGTTCATGCGCATATCCGGCTGACGATTCTGATTGGGCCGATCGTTCATCTGGCTGGCCCCGCGATTGTCATTCGGACGATACGCTGGGCGATTCGCGTTGCCGCGATTTTCCGCCGGACGATCGTTCATCCGGTTCGGAGCCGGCCTCTCATTCATTCGCGGATTGTTCCCGCCCCGATCATTGGCAGCAGGTCCGCCTCGTGACGGAGGATTAAAGGAACGGTATCCATCATTGCCTCGATTATTTGCGTTCCCGCGGTTGACCGCGCCCGGATTCACCCGCGCTTCGCGCGGAGAAATCGCTGGCGGATGCCACTCCCCACCCGCGGCTCTGGCCGGAACCACGGCTCGTCGGCTGAAATCTGCAGGCCGCGCCGTGGCCGCAACCGCCGGACGCCCATGATTCTCGCGAGCAAAGTTCTGGCGGTTCGTCATGGCAGCGCGCTCATGCTCTCGCTGCATCGGCAGTTCGGAAGTATGCGCTTGCCGCATATAGGATTCCTGCTGCGGGCTGGGCCTCATATGCACACCGCCGTTGCCCCCGTTATAGGCAACACGGTTGTCATTCACGATCACAGTACGGTTGTATACGTTGGTGACATTGGTCACGCTGACGTTGTTGACCGAGCGGTTGTAGTAAAAACGGTCGTGGCGCCATTCACCGCCGTAGAATCCGTTGCCGGTGTAGCCGTAACCGTAATTAATCCCGCCATAGAAACCAACATGCGGCCCCCAATAGCCTCCGTGCCAACGGTAGAATCCGCCCTCCCAGCCCCACCATCCTGGGGTCCAAAGCATTCCCACAGGCGCCACGACCCAGGTTCCTGGCACCCAGTAATAGCCGTCATCATCGTCCCAGGCCCAATAGCCGGGCGTCCAGATGTATCCCGGGCCAGGGCAAATGGGCTGCGCGTACACGGGCAGCGGAGGCGGGCCGATGCGTACCGAAATGCCCACCGAAACCTGTCCAAACGATGCCGCCGAAAATGACAACACAAGAATGCTGAACAATACCCAGCGAACCATGGATCGATTCATACGATGGACCTTCCTGGACTTCGTCCCAAGGCCGAAGAGAGGATTTGCGTGCAATGCTTCATTGTGCCGCAAAACTCCCGAAACACCCTGGTTACGTTCCTCCTGTAATAACCCTGGACTTCCGCGTATGTTGCGGTCGAAAGACAATGAAAATGAGGAGGTTAGACGTTTTCGGAGGCGTGCTGGGAGTGCCTGGGGCTTAAACCAAATGTGTAACAACGGTATGGGGCAGCGCCGCGGTCAGCGGTAAGTTAAGCAATAGTTCCGCTTTATCCCTCATCCGCCCCGAATCGAGCCAACCGGAGATCACTTGCAGTCCTTCATTTGCCGCCGTTAAGTAGAGAGTCGACAGCGTGTTCTACGTTTCCGAATCCCTGACTCTCGTTTGGTGAGGGATGCAGCCTTCCTTCCCGGTCGATGAGAAAAATCGCAGGATACTTAGCAATCTCTCGATAAAAAGCCGGCACCCCGGGAGTGATCGTTAGGAGCGGATATGTAATCGGAACTTGACTCACAAATGCTTGCTGCTTCGCGATAGTCTCATCAGAAATACCCAACACAATAAATCCGCGCCCTTTTCTAGATTGATACAATTTGTCTAGTTGTGGCATCTCGCTGCGGCACGGCTCGCACCATGTCGCCCAGATATTTACCAACACTACGTTTCCCTTGTAGTCCGCTAACCGCTGCGGCTTACCTTGAATGTCAAGGCTGTTAAACATTGGGGCCGGTACGTCGTGCATTGCCATGTTGCGTGCCTGTTTTGAACGGGCAACACCGTCCATCGCCGGCTTCGCAATAAGCAGAAGTGAAAGTGCCGCAATCCCCAAACCTATCTTCGCGGAAACAGAAAGCTCGGCACGGCGACGATCTTTCAAGGCCAGAACCAGAGTGGCTAGAAATGGAACCGGTAGAGCGAGACTAGAAATGAACAGGCGAAATCGCCAATTGTTCTCAGGATTGGAACTCAATGCGAGTAGGACCTGAATGAAAATGATGTTTAACAGTAATGCAAGCAAAGGTGAAAAGATTCCTGCAACTAGTACCCGGTGTTTCGAGAGTTTACCCACCCTATCCTCTGTTCCGCCCGTGGCATCCCGCTCGGTTCGCTTCTTGGTCGCAAGTCGAACAAGAGGGTTTATACCACGCCGCTCTCAGTAAGACTTTGCGACCAACCGGCCAAAACTGGGGTTCGCGAAGCGAAATATGAGCCGCCGACGAATACTCGGCAATCCTGAAATCAGCCGCCAGGGACGGTGAACGTTTGGGTTGACATCCGTCAGTTAGCGCTTTGTAGCAGTGCCCCCGAAAGACAACACAGCCGATCTAATTCACCCGCTTGGCGCGGGCAATGCGCGCATCAATGGGCTTGCGTCCGGCAAATCCTTCTTCCACTCCATGCCAATAGGCGATGGCTTTCTCCCCCAGTTTCCAGCACAGGAGAATCTTCTGCCCCTCAACCTCGCAGGGGAAGTCGAGCAGCCCGATCCCGAGATCCTTCACTTGCACTCCCATGGAATCGATTTCGGCAAGCGCATCCTTGGCGCCCTGCTCGGCGCGGGACCGTTCGCCTTTTCGCCGGGCTAGCGGGAGAACCTCGAGAAACATTCCACCATTCAGGAAAATGCGGTGATGCAGGGCTTGCATCTCGGCATCCACCTCATCCATCAATTTCTTGGCCTGAATGGCGCTGCGCAGCAAGGACTCAAGAACCGGCAGCAAAGCCTGGGCTTCGTCAAGGGTAAAAGTGCGGTCAGACATCGTGGCAAATCTATTTTAACTCAGCCACGAGTGCCGTCACTGCTTCGCGCGGGACGCAATTTTCTGTCGCACAATGATCTCAATATCCTGAGCCGCATCGTCGGAGTCAGCGCGCACCTGGGCCGGCGCCGTGACCACCTCATACACGATATTCGACAGAAACTCATCCGGGACCACGCTGAGCGCGTAGGGCCCGTGCTTCGACACGCGCAACTGGAAGCGGCCCGAGCTGTCGCTGAACGCGACCTCTTTGCCAACGTGCAGCGCCGCGCCTTCCACCGCATTCCCCTGTTCGTCCTTGACCATGCCCCGCACCACGTACTTGGCCATGGAGAACGTCTCTTGCGGAAGCCCGTTGCCGGCCATTCCGCTCAGCCGGTAAAGATAAGTGCTCGCTCCAAACGAATAGCGCAGGTGACCGTCAGGCGCCACATTGGATACGGCCATGACCTGCAGCGGACCTTTGACCCGCACCATTACATTCAGTGCCAGTGCCTGCTCAAATGGATGGTCCGGACGAAACGGAAGATAAACATTCTGATAGTCGGCCCGGAACTGGAAACGGTTGCTGGTGAAGTCACCGCCAAATGCATAGGTAGTCTGGCCCGCGGTACGCGAAACCAGCTGCAGCAGGCCGAAGCGCGACGAAATACTTTCCCGGACCGTGCCGGAAAAGACGCTAGTCCTCTCGGCAGCCGCGGTCCCTTGCGGCTTGCTGGAGAAGTAGTTGCCGTTCACTTCAATTCTCTGCCCGATGCGACGGCCAACGTACAGATTCTCGCCACTGGTCTTTCTTCCCGATGCATTGGACCAAAACAATCCGCTGCCGAAATAGAACCGGTTCACGTGAAAGTCGTTCGACAACTGGTTCACGGAGGCCTGTTGTAATGCCCCACCGGCGGTGACCGGCTGCAGGATGTTCTCGTGGCCAGCCATGATGCTCATGGAATGGTTGGGCTTGTAGAGCATCTGCACGTTTTCTTTATTCACTTCCGACGAGAATGGGCTGATCACCGTAACGCGCTCGAAACGATCTCCAGTCAGCACATAGCTGGCCTTCAAGGCGAGCTTCTCGGTTTCAGCGTCGAAGCTGGAGGCAAAATATCCCTGATTCGATCCCAACCCGCCGGTGAGTCCCGTCTTCAGCCACTTTCTCGGCTTCCACTCCATGCCCTGCAACGCGGTCTGCGTATTGGAAACGATCTCGCGGGAAAAGAGCGTCAGATCGCTATTCAATTTTCGCTCGTAGAAGAAGATTCCCGCCGCACGATCGCTGCTGGCAGCATTAAAGAATCCCGTTCCCAGCCAGGTCGAGGTGGTTCCCGCAAAGGCATAGAACCGGCTGTCTTCAAATTTGCGAGTTACACCTGCTCCCCGGGCGGAGAAATAGTGGCTCGCATCGAAGATGTCGGTGGGCAGAGTGAAGGGAATGTTTTCGTCGCCACCCAGCAAGGTGTAGCCGTGAAATTTATAGCGGGTATTGCCGCCGAACTGGATTCTGTCGTTGTAGTAACCCAGGCCGATGCTGCCATCGTAATCCGGAGCCTTGAACTCCACCGACCCGCCTTCGGCGTTCAGCAGCGTCGACTCGCCGCCCTGCACGCGAAAAATCTGCGCGTGCGCGCCCGCCGCCCATAGCAGCATCGAGACGACCAGCGGCCACTGGATTCTTCGGCGCATGTTACGGGATTCTGTCGTTGGGATGGGCCGGCGCGTTTGCCGCTGAGGAAGCCGGAGGCGTTGCCACCGCGGCCGTCACCGCTTCTCCGGTCCGGGCGCGTTGCAGCTTCTGCTCGATCTTGAATTTCTGAAACTGCATCGAGACTTCGACCGGCACGTTTTCGCCTTCAGCTTTTTCGTTCAGAGGAATTTCCAGAATTCGTTTGCTATGCGGAAACACTGGAAACCCGGGAGCGTCCTGCTTCTTCTTGCTGTAGACAAGCTGCGTCTCCATGACCCGCCCGAAGTTGTTCCCCTGATTTTCGACTTCGAGCGTCACCTTGTTGGCCGCCGGATCCAGCTCGGCGCGATCGATGATGATGTCGGGCTTCTCCAGGCCGGCTTTGGGCAACAGGTACACCGTGTGCGGCAACTCCAACCGCACGTTCATCCCCTGCGCCGTGCGGAAGTTAAATCCGGTGAATGCCGCGTAGATGACAAACCACTGCGGGCTCTTGACCGAACTCGCCTCGTAAAAAACGTAGTACGTCTGCTGCGGCTGAACGCGAAAGCTGGTGGCCGAGAGCTTAAGATGAATGTCGGCATCCAGTGGACGGTAGTTAATCTCACCGGTCTCGGTCACCGTGAAGCTCCTGGCTTCGAGCACCACGTTAAGCGGAGTCAACCCGTCGTTGACGTATTCCACCCGGCCCTTGGAAGGATTGCCCAGTTCGTTGATGAGTGGCCGCACGGTTTGCGCGGCGGCGGCTACGGCAAAAATGCAGAACGCTCCGGCCATCAGCCGGATCGCTGTGTGAAAAATTCTGGTCATCGCATCATCTCGTTTACGAAATCAGAGCGCCTGAGCTTGAATCGTCAGGGTCCCGGTGTACGTTGCGGCCGGGAGGCTGGGCAGCGTCGTGAGATTGATGTTGAAATTCATCAAATCCGTGTGCGAGCCCGAGCGGTTGTTCCCGAGAATTTTTGTGTTCGATAACATCAGTCCGGCATTCGCCCCGCCAAACGGCACCGTGGTAGTCAGCGCGGTGAACGGCCCAGCATTATTGGAGATCTGGAAGTCAGCCGAGGGAATATTGTCGCCCGCACCGTCCGTCAGCGCCGCCGCCGAACTGGCGAAGAACGCATACACCTTCACGCTGCCCACACTCGGCTTCAGAGCCCAGGAGGTCGTGGCCGTAATGCCCAGGCTTCCTGGATTGCTGGCACTGCCCGGCGTCAAGGTGAAGTTCACTGCATTGCCGGACAACGATACCGAGAGAGAATCGGTGAGAACCGCTTGCAGCGTGATGGTGCTGGCGCCCGAATTGAGCACCTGCGCCTGAGAGCGCGCGGCCAGTGCGGCCAATGCCAGCACCAACACAGCTCCCACTCGCCCGATTTGTAGCCGCAAGCTCATCGTGTCAGTCCCTTGCCCATCCGCACTTCAAACCGCGCAAGGGCGGAGCCCCAAGCTCCCCGCCCCACGCCGTTCTCGACACAAGAACTACGGAGTCGCCTGCGCCTGAATGTTCAGCGTTCCGGTGTAAGTCGCGGCCGGAAGCTGCGGCAAGGTGCCGCCCGTCAGGTTGATGTTGAAGGCCATCACATCGGTGCGGCTGGCGCTTTTATTGGCGCCCGTGATCGCGACGTTCGCCAGCTGCAAACCGCCGTTGGCTGCGCCGAAAGCAACGGTATTGGTCAGGGCCGTAGACGCCCCGGCGTTATCCGCAATAAAGAAGGCCGATGAAGGAATGTTGTCGCCCGCGCCGTCGGTCAACGCCGCTGCCGCATTCGCGAAATAGGCATAAACGCCTACCGCAGTACGTCCCGGCTTCAGAACCCACGTTGTCGTGGCTGTGATGTTGGTGCTGCCCGGATTGGCGGCTGTACCCGCTGCCAGCGTGAAGTTCACCGCACTCGCTGAAAGGCTCAGTGTGAGTGACTCCGCCAAGTTGGCATTCAGCGCGATGGTTTGCGCACCCGAGTTCAACGCCTGCGCCGAGGCCATCGTGGTGGCCAAGGCTAGCCCGAGCGCGATTGTTGTGATACGAGAAATCTTCCGAGTGTTCATTTTTCCCCTTGTGGTTATGTTTGTCCCAAGCATTTGCTTTCAGCCCGCCCCCGGCCCGCATGTCACCGCATCCGGAAGGTCATGAACTGACGCGATTATTAGGAAAAACTTAGGCGGAAAAAACTTACTGAAGTAATAGCAAATTCCGAGAATGGGAAAGTGGGCGCCTGCCAAAAGAGCTTCTTGGCTACTAACCCTTTTCAACTGAACGTGTTGGGGGGCCCAAGACGGAGTTCTCAGCAACTCAAAAAGTTACGCAGGTGACCTCGGCGGCGATTCCGACGGTACCCGAATGCGCCGACTTCAGCGCCATCGCCCGTGAGAAGGATCGGAAGACGTGGCCGTGCTCACATCAATATGCAGGCCCTGCGCCGCCGTTGTGCCAGCCGGATAGCAGTTTCCATCAGGATCGTAATTAGTGCAGTGCGCGGCGACGTCTTTGCGCCGCGGCGACTGCGCAAACTGCCATACCTCTGCAAAACTAACTCCGCTGGCTGTCGGACTCGGAGGATCCTTCGGGAATGCACATCCGGGCGAAGGAGGGCACGCGTCATTAATCGCCCAATAAACAATCTTGCGTGCACCGGAGCTCTGGCGAATGTCTTCGGCGGTGACCACTTTTTCCGAGTCCGGCGAAATCATCCCCGAACAGTAAATCCCCGCGCGAAATCCCGCGGCCACCATCCCATCCACCCACGAAAAGATATACGCCTTTTGCTCCGGCAACATGCGCCCGCCCTGCTCCACATCCAGAAAAATGACCGTGCCGGACCGGAAGCCCTCGCGCCGCGCCGATGTTGCGGCCGCCCGCGCGTCCGACTGCCCTAGCCGTTTCGCATTCGCCACCGTTTTCAACTCGGCATAAAGCCGCCCGTTGAACAGAACGAGAAACCCCAATCCCGCCGATTCCACCGCCGCCCGGTGCCCGCGCCATCCATTCGAGCTCTCTCCCGGAGGATTATTAAGCCAATACCCTGTATAGGAAAAAGTCTGCCGCAAGGATTTCAGGTTGGAGTCACCAGGATAGGTATTACGGTCAAAACCAAGATAAGTAGAAGTACTGTTCTGCCCATGCGCAGCCAGCGCGCTAAATAGAAGGACAACCAATCCAATCCTAGAGACGTTGCTTGCAACGTCTCGACCGCGACGAGCGCCGGACGGGCGAGTGAAGGGATCCCTCGTCATCCCCCGATGTGAACCATGGTCCGCGAAGCCGGCACAAAATCCGCCTCGCCGATATGATGCCTCTCTTCTTTCTTCATCACCACGCCGCGAATGAATTCCGCTAATTCCTCATCGGTCGCTCGGCGCCGCATTTGCGCGTGCAGATCGTGATCCCACACCGAGAACAGGCAAGTTCGAATCTTGCCGTCCGAGGTAATGCGAATCCGGCTGCAGTGCCCGCAAAAGGGATGCGATACGGGAGCGATGATCCCGAATTCCCCGATACCATCTTCGAAACGATAGCGCCGCGCCGTCTCCGAGCGCCCATGCGGAATCTCCATCACCGGGAGATACTCCGACATCCGCGCCAGAATCTCATCGAGCGTGACCACCGTGGAAGGAGCCCAGGTACGTCCCTCTTCCAGCGGCATGAACTCAATAAATCGCACGATCACGTTTTCTTCGCGCGCGAACATGCCAAAAGGAATGATCTGGTCCTCGTTGAAGCCGCGCATGAGCACGCAATTTACTTTGACGGGCCCCAGGCCGACCTCCCGCGCCGCGCGGATCCCGGCGAGCACGTGATCGAATCCATTGGGCACCCGGGTAATTCGCGCAGAACGATCGGGATCCACCGCGTCCATCGAGACTGTGACCCGATCGAGCCCGGCATCCTTCAGCCGCTGCGCCAGATCGGCAAGCAGATGCCCATTCGTCGTGAGCGCGATCTCCAGCGATGGAGTGGCGTGGAAGGCCGCACCTTCAGCCCTGGCCTGGAAGGGCACGGCTTCAGCCATGCCGTTAGCGCCCGCCGAAGACGAGGGCTGAGGTCGCAGCTTCGCCAACTCTCGCACAAACTCGACAATGCCGTTGCGCAACAGCGGCTCGCCGCCAGTCAGCCGTATCTTCGTGATGCCCATGCCCACGAGAACGCGCGCCATCCGCAGATAATCCGCAAACGGCAAATCGCCATACAGCGCACCTTCATTCCCCGTCCGGCAATACACACACTTGTAATTGCAGCGATCCGTGACGGAAATCCGCAGGTCCGTGATGGCGCGTCCGAATTTGTCGTGAAGGGCAGCCATTGCCTGGTGCTCTAGCTCTTGGCTTGGATGAGACGAACGCGCAGGAATACTCCGGCAGGCTCGTTTCCTTTCCAATGCGCTCGTTCAGTCGCGCGGGAGGCGCCGGCGTTTCCCCCGGCACCCTTGGGAATCTGTCATCGCAGGCACACCCGCGATATCCCCTCGCTGTCATGGTCAAGGTATGCCCACAGACCAAGCCAGTCGGAAACTTCCACCATTATAGATGCGATAACAACAAGAAGGAGCCAGCTTTTATGCCGAGTTGCGGACCGAGGCGCCGAAGCGCGAAATCGCTATTTCAACGCTTTCTGAATCGCCGCCTCTGCCAGCGGCGCCATGACCTTGAAACCGGCCGCGTTCGGATGCAGACCATCATCGGCCAGATCCTTCTTCAGCATGCCCTTCTCATCGACCAGCGCCGAAAAGTAGTCGAGATAGGTAATGTTGTTTTTCGAGCAGTAATCTTTCAGCCAGTCATTGAGCGCGAGAATCCTCGCCTGCGGCCGCTGTGCGAAAAAATCCTTCGAGCGCTCTGTGTAGTTGTGCACCGGGAGGATGGACGCATAGACCACTCGGATCCCATGCACCCGCGCCAGTTCCGCGAATGAAGCGAAGTTGGCTTCGATGTCCTCATTGCGCATAGGCCCGGTGTTGCCCGCAATGTCATTGGTTCCTGCGAGAATGACCACAACTTTGGGCTCCAGATTGATGACGTCCTGGCGGTAGCGCACCAGCATCTGCGGCGTAGTCTGCCCGCCGATTCCCCGGTTCACGTAAGGCTTGCCCGGATAATAGTCCTCGAGCTTCCAGATGTCGGTAATGGAATCGCCAAAAAAGACGACCCGATTCTCTCCCGGCTTGGGCGCTCCCAGCTGGGCATCCGCCTCCCGATACCGCGCCAGTTGCCCGAAATCATCCGTAAACACGGCGATCCGCGAAGCGCGGTACTGATCAAGCCCGGCAAAACCCGTGGTCGGGATGGCCGGAGGCGCCTGCTGGGCGAACGCGCCGATGGATAGAACAATCGAGATGACGACAGTGGAAATCAAATTCCGTTGCATAGGTCCTCGGCAAAAAAGAATACCTCAGATTGGTAGGAAACAGCAGAGCGCATACTTTGCGACATGCGCCGCCTGAAGTCGACGAATGTAAGGCCCCCAACGCTCTATCCGTGAGATCCGCGCAATCCGCGGCAAAGAAGTCGCTAGCTGAAGCAAGCTACATCCCGTCGTAGTTCGGCCCCCCGCCGCCCTCGGGTGGCACCCAGGTAATGATCTGGTAGGGATCCTGGATGTCGCAGGTCTTGCAATGCACGCAATTCGACGGATTCAGGCTGATGCGCTTGCCATTGGGCTGGCTGGGATCGTCGACCATTTCATAAACATTCGCCGGACAGAAATTCTGGCATGGGCTGCCGAATTCCTTCACGCAACGGGCATTACAGATATTCGTATCGTGAATAATCAAATGCGCGGGCTGATCTTCTTCGTGCTTAGTGCCTGAGTGGTAGAGGTCGGTCAGCTTGTCGAAGGTCAGCTTGCCATCACCTTTCGCGGGTCCGATCAGGTGCGCATCGGCTCCGCCATCCGCAGGCAAGTTAGCCAGCGGCTTCATGCGTTCGTAGCCAGATACCGCGGTATAGCGATTGCGCAGCCCGCGGCCTCCCGTGACCATCTGCAGCCCGGTGTTGAACATCCCGGCGAACATGCCATGCTCGAATCCCTGGTGCAGGTTGCGCACTTTCCAGAGCTCTTCCTTGATCCAGCTTGACTCGACGTTCTTCTGATAGCTGCCCAGCATCGCGGGCGAGAAATCGTCCTTCTTCAACGCCTCAAACGCGGTCTCCGCCGCCAGCATCCCGCTCTTGATGGCCAAGTGAATTCCCTTGAGCCGCGCTGAATTCAGGAACCCTGCCGTGTCGCCCAGCAGCATCCAGCCATTGCCAGCGACGGGCGGAATTGCCCACCATCCGCCGTACGGCATTGACTTCGCCCCATAGCGGATCATCTTGCCGCCTTCGAGCAGCTTCGCCACCCAGGGATGTCGCTTGAACTGCTGCAACACGCGCTG
>JAICJP010000463.1 GCA_025928375.1 Candidatus Sulfotelmatobacter sp. | reverse complement strand
TTAGCAAACCGCCGCATTCGGCCACTCTGCCACCTCTCCGCGACGATTTCCGACAGTTTACCACGTTGCTGACCCCTCCAAGCTGAACCCTTCAGCCCAGACTGGGTTCATTCCTACATCTGCTAGCGACACACCTCATGAGCCCTCGGGGTGCCCGAAGTCCCGACGGTTCGCTTTTCGACTTCACTCTTTGGATTTAACGAGCTTCATCAACCCAAAGCGCTCCGGGACGTGAAAACTGTTGCTCATGGGCGCTTGCCACGCGATCTGATGACGGGCCGAAGGCGGGCCTTGGCTGCGAAAGAAGTTGATGCGCAGAGTGTTGCCCGCCGCGGCGGGGTGGTTATCGACCGCGCCATAGGGAATCTTCATGGCCCCGTACCAGACGTGAGCCGTGGCGTCGATCCGAGCCGAGACCTCAAATCCTGAGTTCCATTTCCAGCCGTTCTCATCGTGCGGCTTTGCCAGATCGATATCGAGATCAATCCACTCGCCGCGAGGAGACATTTCAAATTCCTTGTAGCGCCGGATGTGCTGGAAGTCGGAGCCGATAAACACTTCGGCAACGTCCCAGTTCCAGAGCTCATTGGTTTCTTCCGAGGTGTTTGGGTTGGGCTTTAGATATAACTCTTCGTAGGGGCACACGAACAGGAAATAGAGGTTCTGCCGCGTCCAGCGCGAGCGAATCTCGGTACGGTACTTGGGATCGGGTTTGCCGTGCGGATTCGAATCCATATAGATCGCCACAGAACCGCGCCAAAACGACGAGTTCAGGTCAGTGTCGAGAGGTTGGTCGGAAGCTGCCCAGGTGCTGCGAACGGTTTCATCGGCCGCCAAAGCGACGGAGCACGTCAAAAGAAGCAGCAACAATAGTGGAAGAAATTTATTCATAGTGCATCCGGGTCGAGTTGATCTACGGCTGGTTACCCGCCAACGCTAGGCGGGTAAGGTGATATGTCATCATCTGGTCGGGCTGCAAGAGAGCATCGCGGAATTCCTTGTTTGCCTGCTGGGTATTCCCCAGTTCGCGATGCAGCATGCCAGCATGGTAGAGCCACCGCCCAGTCGCCGAATCGCTTGCCGGGTCGTCGCGCACGCGATCGAGTGCCGCTTCCAGCTTCTGTCTCGCCGAACTGTGATCGACATTGGGAAGCTCTTGCGACGCCTTCCAGGACCAAATCTCTTCATTCAGATTCGAGATCTGAGCCGCTTGCCTGAAATGACTCTGAGCCTTCTCCGGAAAATTGCAGGCCTTGTAAGTGGTTCCGAGCAGATAATTGAATCTCGCGGAGTTCAGGAAAGGCTGAAGGCCATCGTGAGTAAAGGGCAGATCCGGTACCGGCTGACCAATATGGTCAGCAATGTTCACCGCCTCTGAGCAATGTGCGTGCCGCGCCAATGACAGGGCCTTTTGCAATTCCACTTCCAGCCAGACCTGCCGCACATTAGTGCCGCCCTCCTCGCGTTGAAAGAAGCGATTGTGAAACATGGCTTCAGCTTTGTCGAACTCTCCTGCCTCGGCCAGATTCAGAATCAGTTCGTAGGTCAGGGGAGTGGGCATGTGGTCGAGATCCGGATAGCGCTGCAGCGCAGCCACTCGGTTTTGCGCTGGCTTCTGCAGAATGCTGAGCGTCTGATCAATCCCCCGATAGAGTTCAAGATTGTGAGCGTCGGTGCGGAGGCCCTCCTGAAAGACATCCAATGCTTCTTCCGGTTTGTCTTTGATATGCAGCAAGGCGCGGCCCAAGCCGGCATGCAGGACCGGAATTTGCGGGTTGAGTTGGCGTGCCAGTTGCCACGCCGCGAGCGCCTGGTCGGCCAAGCCCTTCGCGAAATAGAGTGTTCCGATCAGATAGTGAGCGCTCGCGTCGTGCGGATTGGACTTCAACGCTGCGCTCAGAACCTCGAGATCCTCGGCGCGACTGGGGAAGACGTACTCGGTGGGGAGTTTTGCCGCTTTATCGAAAGTGGCGGAGCCGTGCAGTTTTTGCTGACAATACGCGGCATAGTAGGCGACGAGTGGGTGCTTGCTCGGAGGGAGTTGCCCAGGCTCGCTTTCATCTCCAGACGCAGCCGGGTAATCACGCGTCAGCACCTGAATTGCTTGGGAATACATCCCGAGCCGCATGTACTCCGACGCGATATTCAAAACGCGCTGCGTGTCATTGGCCAGATGACGCAGGTCGGGCTTCCCAATCTGCTCCAGCAGGAAATAGCTGTCGGGAAATCGCGCCAGCCATTGCTGCGCGAACTTGCGTGAGTTTTCCTGCTGCCCTTCGACCCGCAACACTGCGCTCAGCTCTTCGGCGGTGCGAAGATCGTCCGGGGCGGCTTCACTCGCGAGCCGGAGATAAGACTCCGCCTGATTCAGATTTCCTTCTCTTGCCGAAAGCTCGGCTAATCGCAGCTCGGCCGGAGCACGGAACACAGGCAGGCGAGCCGCCGCTTCATAGGATGCTCGCGCGTCGCGATTCGCACCCAGACCGTCCTGCGCGAGTCCGAGGTAGTACGCGACTTCAGCGTCGGACGTATTCCGGGCCAGTACCGGCTCCAAACTGTCTTTTGCTTCCTGAAACCTCACTAGTCCGGCGTACAGGCGTCCCGTCGACTTGTGCAATTCAAAGCTGTCCGGATATTTCCTGAGGGCATCCTGATAAGTTTGCAGTGCTCCCAAGGGATTGCCATCAAGTTCCTGTTCCTTGCCCAGTTGTAGCCAGTCATCTTCTGTGCGGCGTTCTGCCTGCGGGATATGAAACGCCGCCTGTGGACCAACATGAATTTGGTCATCCGGAGTCCAGTCGTACTGGTCCTCGGTCTGCCGCAAGAGTGTCGCCCCCTTGGCGTCGCGCAGTTCGAACGTGTATTTCTCTTTCGGATCGGCCTTCGCTATTTCGTGTTTCCAGGTTTTCTCCGGAGCGAGATCGAGCTTTTCTGCGAATGCTTCCCGGTC
>JAICJP010000100.1 GCA_025928375.1 Candidatus Sulfotelmatobacter sp. | reverse complement strand
GCAGCGGATGTCAGCCTGAATGCCAATTGAGGCCGGCTGGAGGGCATGGATTTCCGCCATGGCTGCATCGACCATGGGCGCGGGATCGTTGAAGTAATTGACCGCGACCCGATATCCATTGCGAGCCAGCTCGAGAGCAATTTCTTTTCCGATGCCGCGGCTGGCTCCCGTCACGAGAGCGGTCTTGCCTTGTTGCATAGATCACCTGAAGGTAGCAAGCAGTTACCGCTCGGAATGATAGCGGAAGTGAAGCGAAGACAAAAAATTCGGGGGAAGGGCTGCAAGCTAACAGGAACTTGTTTTTACTTCTTCGCAGGATGAAAGAAGTCGAGTAGCGCTTCTAATTGCTCAATAAGGCCGGTGAATTTGTCAGGGTCTTATTCGCTGATGATGCGCTCACAAAGAGGCACGAGATAGAGTCGCTCTTGCGGTTACATATACCATCTCATTCTTTGCAGACGGAAGAGCGCCGCAACTAGCTGGTTCTCGATTTCCACGAAGCCTGCGAGTCCTGTTTCGCGGAAGATTGTTTTTCATCGCTCTTCAAATGCGAGCAGATTCGCTCGACGTAGCACTCTTCGTGAGTAGCCTGACCGTTCTCATCCGTTTTGCAGGTTTCCAGCAACACAGGCTCATTGCAGACCGGGCACGTGCGCTGTCCAGAGTTACTGCGGCGGAGGGTACGGCGGAGCGGAGTCATTTACGACATCCAAATCTGACTCGGTAAGTTTCACCATATGGCGCAGCGACAATACCCACAAGCGTCAATTCGCGCCACTGGCCACTTGCCGGCCATCATGGAAAATCGATCTGGTAAAACGCTTCACTTACTTTTTGCGCTAGTTAAAGCGTTTAGTCAGTCGCGCAAAGCTAATTCCCTTGTAGTCGAGAGTAAGACGAGTTTCAATCTTTCCCAGTAAGATTTCTGATGTTGAGACTGACGAACCGAGTGCTAGACTTATTTCAGTGCAGCTTTTGGGGGTTCAATCGCTTCAAATTTCGGGACGCAAATCCTACGTAGCCCGCGAGAGAGTCTTATGAGAAATACCGGAAAGGGCACGGAGCAACCACAATTCCTTAGTGGGTGGAAAGAGATTGCGAACTACCTTGGTAAAGGAGTTCGGACAGTGCAGCGCTACGAGCGCGAGCTGGGTTTGCCGGTGCGACGCCCAGCGGGAAAACCCACCGGGTCCGTAGTCGCAACGAGGGCGGAACTGGATGCGTGGGTCGCGGTCAGCCCCATTCGCGAAGCCTTCCAGTTGAGCAAGCTGGGAACGAAAGCCAACTCTGGAACGACGCAGTCGATCCGGGAGGGACTGGCCGAAATGGCCCGCCTCCGCGAGCAAATGCTTGGTTTGCGAAATGACGTGCGCACATCGCTGGAGATTCTTCGCCAGAGCCTTTACGGATTGAAGGGCGACTTAAAGCAAGGTCCCTCGTCGGAAATATCGCGCCAGGTCAGGGTAGTGGAGCCGCAACACCAGACCGATTACGTCGTTCAGTTGCTGGATTTGGATTCTAGACGGAAGGCTAGCTAAGGGTTCGAGAGCTGCCAGCTTTTCTTCAGTAGAGACCCCCAAAGTAGAGACCCCCAAATAAGAGAGTTCCCCCCCGGACGAGACGTCCTGGGCTACACAGGCCCATGGAGCCGTCCTCGAGGCTCCCGCTGAGGATGACTCCAATCACGCGCGGGCCGCAAACGCGGGCGGTAGTGCGAAACAAGGGATCGATGGCGGGCCGGTGACGGTTCTCCCGGGGACCGCGCAGTACAGCATTCGCCGGCTTCGATGTGAGGTGATAGTCGGGGACGCGCCACAGAAATGTGGCCGCGGCGGATCGGTTCCTGATCGACGGCCTGGGTTACGGGCAGACGGCTGTTGCTGCCCAGATGGTCCTCCAAAAGGTTGGGAAAATCCGCCATCATGTGAGTCACTACCAGAACACTGCCGGGAAAACTCGCGGGCAGACTGGAAATGATCATTTTGAGGATTCGAAAGATCCTACGGAACCGCCAGTCACGATGATGTCGAGGGCTCAGGCAAGGGTTCTCTCTATCTTTCCAGACGAGGCTGAACAAATCTTAAAGATCATTTCGCGATATGCGGTTGTTTTGAGGCGAGCTGAAAAATTGAGGGGGAGCAGTTCCCACTAAGAGTCGCCGTCTCGGGCTGCCTTGTTGAGGCGGAGGGTATAGCAGTGCTCGTGCACCGGATGGCCTTGTTCGTCCGTCTTGCACATCGTCAAGTCGCAGACGCGGTTGCAGATGGCGCAGGTAGCAGAGCGCGGATCGAAGGAAGCGGTGAGCTCTTGCATGAGATCGCGGCGCTTGCTGCCATCGGGCTCGCGCGCCAACTCGCGGGCGATATCACGCCAGGGACGGGGTGAATGATGTGCTGACACTATGACATAACGCTAGGCGCGCTCCGGTTGAGGCGCAAGCGCCAAAAAACGCCACCGCGAGAATATCTGACGTAATTTACCCAGAAGTTCTGAAACCCGGGGCTATTTTTCTTCCGCTTCAAAAGCGGCTTTAGTTTTGACGGCCGCGGGTCCCAGCAGTTCACTGATATCGAGCAGTGCCAGCACCACACCATCAATTCTGTTTTCCAGAGTGCGGTATGGCGCAATACGGAGGTTGTAATCTTTGCCGTCCCGACCCTGCATGTGTTCATTGCGGATGCTCACATTGCGCATGACATCGAGCATCCAGCGCTCGAACTCCGGAAGTTCGATCTTGAGAGGGAGATGGGCTATAGCTTTGCCCACATCGTGCTCGTTGAAGCCGAACACGTGTGCCGCCTCCGGAGTGTAGCGCCGAATGTGCAGGTCTTCGCCCAGCATGATCATCGGAATCGTGGTGCTGTTGAGCAGGTTGATGAGATCGTTGCTCAACTGCGCGAGTTGATGGTTGTGATGCTGGATTTCTTCATTGACTGTGTTCAGCTCTTCATTGGCAGATTCGAGTTCTTCTTTCGAGGTCTGCAATTCTTCGTTGGTACTCTGCAGTTCTTCGTTGCCGGATTGAATTTCTTCATTCGCGGACTGCAACTCCTCGTTGCTGGCTTCCTGTGATTCGATGATGGATTGCAGATATTCCTTGGTGCTGGCCAGTTCCTGCTTGAGCTGCGCAATCTGGATGTCCTTCACGTCCGAAGCTTCCTTCGCCGAACGTTTTGGCATGCGCCTGGGCTCCAAAGCGGCTTCGCCTTGGGGAAGCTCCTCAAAGAGTACGAGCATATGGCGCTCATCCCGCGCGGGAGTACGAAAAGGGACCACTTCGAGCTTGACGCTGATGATGGCCTCACCGTCGTCGATTGCAACGTTCTCTCTAACCGCGGGTACACCGGTTTTGCGGACCTTGTCGATGACTCCGCGGAGTTCGTAGAGGAGTCCGGGGCGGGCCATTTTGAGAAGGTTGAGGCTGGCTTTGCCAGTCGGGAGTTCGAGATAGCGGCTGGTTCGCCCGCGGGTCTGCACGATTTCGAGTGCGTCGTTGACCACCACCGCGGAAGGAACATACTTGCTGAGCAGCAGGCGGTCGGCTTCCCGTTGCACGTCGAGGGGAGTCTTCGGCTGCTCCTGCTCTTTTACGTTGCGAACCGGCTTGTCGAGGTCGGCTTCGACGGGCGCAGGCGTGCTGATACTCAGGCCAAAGGTGATCGGCGAAGACACAGATTTCTTCTGGTAGATTTTGCTCCTGCGGTCGACCAGCTTGAAAAGATCGGCGCCGTCTCCGAGCAAACCCTCGCTGTTGCCCACCAGCAGAAAGCCTCCCGCCTTCAGTGCATAGTGGAAAGTGGGAATGACTCTTTTCCGTAGCACCGGACTGAGATAAATCAGCACGTTGCGGCAACTGATCAGATCCATGCGGGGGAAGGGCGGATCGTTGAACACGTTCTGGCGAGCGAACACGCACATATCGCGGATAGATTTTGAGATCTGATATCCGCCAGCTACTTTGTGGAAAAAGCGGCGCAGGCGGACTTCGGAGACCTCGCGCGCAATGCTGTCTTTGTAAACGCCGGTGCGAGCGCGTTGAATGGCGTTTTCGCTGAGATCCGTGCCGAAGATCTGCAAGGGGATTTCAACCCGCATCTCCCAGAGCATTTCTACCAGCGCGATGGCGTGGGAGTAAGTTTCTTCACCGGTGGAACATCCCGGCACCCACACGCGAACGGGATCGGAACTGGAGCGGTCCGCGAGAATTTTGGGATAGACGACTTCGCGTAGGCTCTCGAATACCTCGGGATTGCGGAAGAAGCTGGTGACGTTGATGAGAACGTCGCGATATAGAGCTTCGGTTTCCTGAGGGCTGCCGCGCAGGATTCTTACGTAATCGGCGAGATCGGTGACGCGGTTGACGTGCATGCGCCGCAGGATGCGCCGCCGGATGGTGGCGATCTTGTAATCGACAAAATCCACCTTGCTGTGGCTTTTCAGTAGGCGGAAAACTTCTTTCAACAAACGGTCTTTGCCGTCGAAAGCGTCTTGGTGGCGCTCGCCGTCGGGCAGCTCGCCCTGAATGCGAACCAGTTCCTGCGCAATGCGGGCGGGCGGCAGAACATAGTCCGCTACCCCGGCTTCAACCGCGCTCTGCGGCATACCGTCGTACTTGGCAGATTCAAAGTCCTGGGCAAAGGTGATGCCCCCGGCGTTCTTGATAGCGGTGAGGCCCAGCGTCCCATCGCCGGCTGTTCCCGAAAGGACGATGCCCACGGCATTGCTGGTCTGGTCCCCAGCCAGAGAGCGGAAAAAGGTATTAATCGGCAAATGGTGACCGCGGGCCGACTCGCGCCTGGCGAGATGCAACACCCCGTCCGAGATCGTCATGTCGCAATTGGGAGGCAGAACATAAACCGTATTGACCTCCACACGGATCTTTTCTGCCGCCTGCCGCACCGGCAAAGATGTGGTTCGGGCCAGCAGTTCGACCATGGCGCTTTCGTGCGTGGGATCAAGGTGAGGAATGTACACCAAGGCCAGGCCGGGATCGGACGGCAAAGCACGCAGCAGGTTGCTGAAAGCTTCCAGGCCCCCGGCAGAAGCACCGATAGCTGCGATGGGGAACGCGAGCCGCGGGAAGGCGTTCTTCTCCTCCGCGGTTTTCGTTGCTGGCGCGACGCCTTTCGCGCGCGCTGCAGATTCCTTCTTTGAGGTGGGCACGGGTGCTACTCGAACAATGCAAATCCGTGAGACTGTCCCCTATTGGGGTCAATTCTAGTCCACGAACCCGCGGAAGTAAAAACGCGCCCCTGCTTGGGGACGCCTCGTCCGCCCTGCATCGAGGAACGCGATACATTCGATTCCCCGCCGAGTTTGGGGGAATTCGATCGCACTTCGCGTGTGTGGACGGACCAAAGTGCGCCGTGTCCCGCTGTTCTGTAATATGTCCCCGGTCTGAACCTAGGTGCGATCTCTGACGAGGCGTCCGGGGCTACTGTGCGGTGGACTCAATGGGAGAGAAGGCCGGGAGACCCGGCCAGCTTATCGGCAGAATTACTCTTTGCTGGGCCGGGTCCGCTGGCGGCTAGCCGCTTCGCGGGAGGACTTCAGGGCTAGCTGTCGGTCTTTCTTAGGCGTGTACGCTTGTCGCTGGCGGAAACGAGCATTCCGTCTCCGAGGTTTACCAATACATCATCTCCCAATGCATCGGCTGCGGCCTGAATGCGGTCGCTCTGTCGCTTGGCTTCATTTACCAACAAGGCTAGCCTGTCGATCTCGTCATGGAGTTGTTGCAGGTGAGCGCTCTTGGCCGGGCCGTTCGCGGATCTTACTTTCATTTCGGTCACGTCTGATATCCCTTTGTGCTGAAGCATTATCAAATCCTCTTTAGAATTGACCCTAACTGCATGAATCAAGGGAAACAAGCGCCAAAGTACGCCACGAAATTTCGAGGTTCCATGCACTCTTTACAGAATGTCTATTCAGGATATGAGATGGAAAAGTTGCGACGGAATGTTGCCCGTCCGGATGTGCTGGCGGAGGAACTACATACTGGCTCTACGCAGTAGGGAAGGAGATTCCCCAAAACTGCAGCGCTTTCTCATCCTGCTCGACAAATTCAATTCCGTACGTGCGGAGACCCTCCACCGCACTGATCTGAGAGACCACGCGCGCGGGCACTTGAATGCCGCGGTTGTTTTTCAGCGTTACGCTGGAGCCGACGGGCAATTCGCGCGGAAGTTGGACAGCAGCACCGTGCCGGTTCAAGTTAGTAGCCTTGGCATTGATCGTGAATGACGCCTTATGGCGGTCCTCTCCCGTCAATCCCACGGAGGCATGCAACGACATTCGAGTACTGCGGCGTTTTCCAAGACCGTTGCGAACCAGGTGAGAACTGTGACTTGCAGATCGCGCGTGGTGCTTGTGCATAGGGGTGACCTGAACGACTTTAGGGCAGCGACAAGCCCTGGGCAACGTACCCCAGTCACCTTGGGGTGGTGACTTTCGGCAGGGCGTCTAAGCTGCTGATTCAAGAGTGCTTTTGTATGCTAGCCGACGATTGATCGGCAGTTCCGCCGAACTCGTGGCAATTTTGCTACACCCGTTAGTGCACTCCGTTTTGGAACTCGTTCCAAACGCGGAACTTGCACGCGCGTCCTCCAGGCCCATTTTGGAATCCCGTTTGCACTATGCCACAGGTTCGATCTGCCTCTGGCCGGCGTTCGACCTCCCCCCAGCCTCGCAGAATATTCCCACAGCGCCAAGCCCTATTCGGGGCGGCGCAGGAGTTCAAGAAGTTGCTCGAACCCAATCAGACTCAGGCACTCCGACAAACTTTGTCAGTCTCAACCGTTCAGAGTAGCAGTGCGCTGGCGAGGGCGTGGCGTTACCCTGCCGCACGGCTCCAGCCAGAACCTATGCTGGATTCCACTAGGGAAACGTCGCCTCGTCCCGAGGGCGCAGTTCCCGACGCCTTCTTACAGCCCGGGGAGACGGACCCCTTGTACCTGTTCGCTTGCCACATCGAATGGGAACGGCGGGAAGACACCGGCGCCGCCTGGGAACTGCTGTCCGCGGCGCAAAGTTCACATCAGAATACGAGGGCCCACGCCCGCGCGCTGCTCGCCGGTTCCCGGCATTTCGCCAGCGCAGGGTCGACTACGCCGGGCGGGTTTAGCAGGTTCAGAAGACGCCCTCACTCCCAGGAGAACGACATGAAAGCACCCTATGGTTTGGAAATTGTAGATAACTGCACCGAATGCCCTCACATGAACCCGTCGTATTTTTGCGCCGTCTCCAAGTCAGCGTTGCGCTCCATCGATGGCATCAGCCATAAAAGTATTCTGCCGGCGGGAGCGATTCTGTTTGTGGAAGGGCAGGCGCCGCGTGGGCTCTTCATTGTTTGCTCGGGTAAGGTGAACCTTTCCACCACCTCGCGCGAGGGAAAGATCCTGATTTTGAAAACGGTCCACGCGGGAGAAACCGTGGGCCTCAGCGCCACAATTTCAGGTATGCCGTACGAAGTCACCGCCGAGACCGCGACCCCATGCCAGCTCGGCTTTTTGGACCGGAAACACTTTGCCGAACTGATGGAGGCGCACAGTGAGATCGGCGTACACACGTCCCACTGCCTCAGTCGCGAATATCAAAGCGCCTATCGGGATATCCACCATCTCGTTCTCACACGATCCTCGGCCGGCAAATTGGCTCGCCTTCTTTTGTCCCAGGCGCCTCCTAAGGAGAGCGCAGAAGAAACTCGCATTTCGACCCTCATGACGCATGAAGAAATGGCACAGCGGATCGGTGCTTCACGGGAAACAGTTACGCGTCTGCTGAGCCATCTGCGCAAGAAGCGCCTGATCCGGCTCGATGGCGCAAACCTGGTCATCCGCGACCGGAGTGGGCTCGAAGCATTGACGACTTGACCCTCCCCCATGAAATCGGAGGACAGTGTCAGTCCATGGTCGCTGTCCTCCGATTGAAAGAATTTTCGTAAAGGAGCACGACCGAACGAATGTACACCGGCACGCTGATTCGTGATTTGCTGATTGCTGCTGACCGGGTGTGCGATTCGCTGAGACCCCAGGGAACAAGGTGCTCTTCTGAAATCCATTCAGAGTTTTCGCCGGCGGAACTCCGTTCAGAGTCCGAACAGTTCGCGCAGGCGCTTGGTTTGGGCGCGGCTGACGGGAATCTCAGTCTGTTTCTTATCGTCCATCCGGAGCTGGTAGGAACTCTTGAACCAGGGGACGACTTCGCGGATGCGGTTGATGTTCACGAGGTAGGAGCGATGAGCGCGCCAAAATAGCTTGCTGTCGAGACTCTCGAGCAGTTCCTCTAATGTACGGCAGTTTGACTGGCCTTCCATACCTGCCGCGCCCGCAGTCACCACTGTAATTACGCCATCCTCGATCCATGCATAGCAGATATCTTTTTGATCGACCAGGAACATTCGCCCCAGCGATTTCAACAAGATCTTCGAGGCAGGCTGCTTCTGCGATTCCAGCATGCGCACCAGGGTCTCGAACTTCTCCGCCGGAGCTTCATCCGCATCTTGCTGGGCGCGCGCTTTCTGGATTGCCTGGGTGACCCGCTTTTTGTCGAAGGGCTTCAGCAGGTAATCGACCGCGTTCACTTCAAAAGCTTTCACCGCATACTGGTCGAAGGCGGTGGCGAAAACGATTTTGGGCAAGCGGATTTTTTTATCAAGCAGCTTCTTAATGACGCCGAAGCCGTCCAGGCCGGGCATCTGGACGTCGAGAAAGACCAGATCGGGACTGTGTTCTTTGATCAAATTCACCGCTTCCAGGCCGTTTTTTCCCTGAGCGACCACGGTCACATCGTCAGCGGACTTTAGAAGATAGGCGAGTTCGTCGCGAGCTAGTTGCTCGTCATCGACGATCACCGTAGACAAAGACATCATGGCTCCGAAGCGCTGGAAATTCTAAAGCTGGAGATTCTGAAGAAAGTATAGTGGCGGGATTTCCCCGGCGCAATCGGAGCGACGCGTAGCCGCATCAATGAGAGTTTTCCAGCGCGAGGGCCATTCCCATGCCGCCGCTGACGCAAAGAGTGGCCACTCCGCGCTTGGTATTGCGCTTCAGCATCTCGTGCAGCAGCGTCACGGTGATGCGTGTGCCCGTGCATCCGATCGGGTGACCGAGCGCAATAGCGCCACCATTGACATTGAGGCGGTCACGATTGAAATTCAGCACGCGGTCGCAAGCGAGCACCTGGGCGGCGAAAGCCTCGTTGAGTTCGATGAGCCCGAAATCGTGCACCCGCAGATTGTGCTTGTCCGCTAGCTTTTGCAGCGCAGGTACGGGACCGATGCCCATCGTTCGCGGATCCACACCCGCCGAAGAGACCGCAATAACTCGGGCCAGCGGCTTCAAGTTGTTTTGCTTGACGAACTGTTCGCTGGCCACCACCATCGCAGCCGCGCCGTCGGTGATCCCGGAAGAGTTTCCTGCAGTGATGGTTCCTGTGGCCGAAAAGACAGGCGGCAGCTTCGCCAATTTTTCCATGCTAGCTTCCGGAAAAGGATGCTCGTCGCGGCTGAATACGGTCGTCCCCTTCTTACCTTGAATCGTGACGGGAGCAATCTCGGCGTCCAGACGTCCAGCGGCAATCGCCCGGGCGGCTCGGGCCTGCGATGTCAAGGCGAATTCATCCTGCTCATCGCGGGAAATCTTGTACTGGCCCGCGAGAACCTCGGCAGTTTCACCCATCACCATTTGCGCCAGGGGACAGAAAAAGCCGTCACGGTACATGCCATCGACCAGTTCCTGATTGCCCAGGCGGTATCCCCAGCGCGCGCCGTCGAGGTAATAAGGAAGGCGCGACATGGACTCGGTGCCGCCGGTAAGAATGCAACTGGAATCCCCCATTGTGATCGCCTGGTAGGCGAGCGCGATGGACTTCATGCCTGAGGCGCAAGCTTTGTTCACGGTAAATGCGGAAACTTCTTGTGGAACCCCACTGCGGATAGAAATTTGCCGGGCGGGATTCGGACCACCGCCTGCCTGACGGGCATTCCCGAAAATAGTCTCGTCGATCTGCTCCGGCCGCACTCCGGCACGCTCCATGGCCGCTTTGGCTGCGACGACACCCATGTCGACAGCGGTGCAAGATGCCAATGCGCCGCCGAATTTGCCGATCGGCGTCCGCACCGCGGAGAGAATGTAAACCGCCTGCACGTTCTCACCTCCAAAATGTCAGTCTAGCAGGCTGTGCTTTCTTCGTGACCGGCTGTCCTTTGGCGCGATAAGCTTCTCGCAAGCAGGAATGCCGCGGGCTTGAATGCATCGAAACATGCATCCTCGAGGTCAGCTCAACCATCTACAGAAAATCAGCGTTGAACCCTTTTCACGAACGTTTCTCTCACAAGTATAAGGAGGCTTAAATGTCCTATATCGATATCGGAAAAGAAAACTCCACTTCGCTTCACCTTTACTACGAAGATCACGGTTCGGGGCAGCCGGTTGTCCTAATTCATGGATATCCGCTGAGCAGCGCGTCATGGGAAAAACAAGTTCCCGCACTTCTCAATGCCGGGTATCGCGTAATCGCGTACGACCGGCGCGGCTTCGGAAAGTCAAGCCAACCCACGTCCGGGTACAACTACGACACCTTCGCCGAGGATCTGCATAAGGTCATCAGCCAGCTCAAGTTGAAGGATTTCGTTCTTGTCGGGTTCTCGATGGGTGGTGGCGAAGTGGCGCGCTACATAGGAAAGTACGGGTCCAAAGATGTGTCCAAAGCCGTGATTATCGGGGGCGTCCCGCCTTATCTGCTTAAGACCAAGGACAATCCCGAAGGTGTGGATGGCAGCGTGTTCGAAGGAATTCAGAAGGCCGTTGCCCTAGACCGGTATGCCTTCTTCACCGATTTTTTCAAAAACTTCTACAACACAGATGTCCTGATGGGAAAGCGCGTAAGCGAGCAAGCCGTACAGGCCAGTTGGAACGTTGCGTGTATCTCGTCAGCAATTGCAAGCGTCGCCTGCGTGCCGACATGGCATGAAGATTTTCGCGGAGACCTGGCGAAGGTGGATGTGCCCACGCTGGTCATTCATGGCGACTCCGATCGCATCGTTCCTTTTTCCGCCGCGGGGCAACGCACCTCCAAGCTGGTCAAAGGCGCCGAACTGGTTAGCATTCAAGGAGGGCCGCATAACGTAGCCTGGACCCATTCCGAAGAAGTCAACCGCGCCCTGTTGCAGTTCCTGGCGAAATCTGCGTCAGGAAAGCAGATAAGGCCTAAGGAAGAAGCAGTCGCGTAGAATCATCTACTCCGAAGGGCGCCTTTAAGTCACGACGCCCTTCACCGATCATCCCGGCGGCGCTTGCCTTTGCGCCTAAGCTCCTGCATAATAGTGGTTTGTCTTACCTCGCCGGACTCTTCCGGAACAAGGATATACGTCCCGTGTTAATGATTCGTCTGGCGCGCATGGGTGCGCGCAAACAACCGCACTATCGCATTGTGGTCATTGAGAAGGCGCGCGCGCGCAACGGCCGTCCCGTGGAAGTAGTGGGGACCTACAATCCCCGCACCAATCCCGCCTCGGTCGAGATGAAGCGGGAGCGCGTGGAATACTGGGTGTCCAAGGGCGCGCAGATGTCGGAGCGTGTGAACAAGCTGTTCTCGAAGACTCCGGCGCCGGTAACTGCCGGTTCCGCTGCCTAGAACGTCGTAGCGGCTCCTCGATTCACTCTCGTCCACAGTGAGAAATGTATGCCTGAGTCCACCGAAGATGTGCGCGCGCTTGTCGAACTGGTTGCTAAGCAACTGGTCGACGCCCCCGATGAGGTCTTCGTCGAGAAGTTTGACGACGGCGTGATCGAGCTTGAGGTCGCCGAAAGCGATGTCGGCAAGGTTATCGGGCGGCAGGGCCGTACTGCTCGCGCCTTGCGAACGCTGTTGGGCGCTGCCGGGTATCGCGCGCGCCGGCGCTACACGCTCGAGATCATCGAATAGAAGTGGCGAGGCATCATCGTTGAGTGCTGAACCCAACGACGAATTCATTACGCTTGCCCGGGTAGTAAAAACCCAGGGGCGCCATGGGGAAGTCGCGGTGGAAGTACACAGCGATGTCCCTGACCGGTTCACCGAGAGCATGAAACTGCAGGCCCTGGATCGATCTGAGGCCCGGCGCGAGTTGCAGGTTGAAAATTTATGGCCGCACAAGGGACTTCTGGTTCTCAAGTTTCGCGGCATTGATTCAATTTCCGATGCCGAGGCGTTGATCGGGTCGGAGCTGCAGGTAGCCCGGGTGGAACGGGCAGCCCTCGAGCGGGGCTGGACGTACGTGAGTGATTTAGCGGGTTGCACGGTGGTGGATAACGGCCAGGAACTTGGCACCATTGAGGATGTGCAGTTTGGAGCCGGCGAGGCGCCCCTGTTAATTGTTGCCGGTAAAACGGGCAAAAGGTTCGATGTGCCCTTTGCCGAAGCGTATCTGGAGGCGGTCGACACCACCCGCAAACAGGTGCGCATGAAGCTGCCTGAGGGCTTGCTGGAAATTAATGCGCCCATGACCGCGGAAGAGAAGCAGCAGCAAAAGCGCGAAGGATGAAGCAGAATTAGGGTTAGCGCTTTTCCCGGTCCGCGCTCTGGAGTGAATGGTTTTTGGTTCCGCAAAATGAAGGCCGACATCGTAACGATTTTTCCGGACTTCTTTCGCGGGCCGCTGGATCACGGAATTACCCGCCGGGCCACGGAAATGGGCCTGGTGAAAATTGAAGTCCACGACTTGCGGCAGTTTACGCACGATCGTCACCGCAGCGTGGATGACCGCCCGTTCGGCGGCGGCGAAGGAATGGTCCTGAAGCCGGAACCGCTCTTTGAATGTTTGGAGTCGTTGCAGTTGCCGACGCGGGAACAACGCCTGACCGGCGCGCCGAAGCAGAGCGTGATTGTGCTCTCTGCACAGGGCCAGAGGCTCACGCAGAAACTGGCCACTGAGTTGGCGGCTCTGGAGCGGATGGTGCTCATCTGCGGGCGCTATGAAGGCGTGGATGAACGCGTGATCGATTTTCTTGCCGATCGCGAGATTTCGATTGGCGATTACGTGTTGAGCGGTGGCGAACTCGGCGCCGCGGTGATTCTCGAGGCGGTGACACGATTGCTCCCGGGCGCACTGGGCAACGAAGCATCCAGCCGCCAGGAATCGTTTACCGCGCACCGGCAGGCGGACCCAGAAGGCGCGGATTCCACCTGCGGTTCGGGTGGATTGCTGGATTATCCGCACTACACGCGTCCTGCAGAATTTCGTGGGATGGTAGTACCGGAAGTGCTGCTCAACGGCAATCACTTGGAGATCCGGCGCTGGCGGCGCGAACAGGCTTTGAGAAAAACCTTACGCAACCGCCCCGATCTGCTCGATGCGGTGGAACTGAGCAAGGAAGACAAAAAGATTTTGGCCCGAATCAGCAGCGGTGTGGGAAACATTCAGAATTGAGGAAAAGAACATGTCAAACCTGATCATTGAGAAACTACT
>JAICJP010000397.1 GCA_025928375.1 Candidatus Sulfotelmatobacter sp. | reverse complement strand
ATTGTCGCCGATCGTGCAGCTCGGAATCTCCTCAGGATGGAATCCTTCGCCAGGATCGCGCACGATGATCAGGATTCCCCTTTGTTCGTCGCAAGCCACCAGGCACTCGACAACCTTGTTGGGATCTTCTTTCGCGCCGTGAACCACCGCATTGGCTAGTGCTTCCTGCAGAGCCAACTCGATCGCGTCTTCCTTCCCGTTCACGCACTTCATCTCGCGTACCGCCTGCATGACCTGGTCAACCACAGGATCCACCGCTTTGCGGTCCGCGGCGAGGGTAACGCGCACACGAAGGCTCAATTGGTCTGGGTCGAAGTTGTATTCTGGGAAGTGTTCCTCGGAAGGGTCCGCAGCCATATTTGCTCGTTGTCGACGTTACGCCCCTGTAGCCCCTCGATTGTAGTGGCAGATGCTGAAAACGGCAACGGCACGCTCGTTCCGACAGCGGTTACTACATATAAATTGATTTCCTGCACATAACTTTTCCTCTGTGTCTGTCGCAATGAACCTCAGCCGGTGCCCACTCTACGCGCCTTTCGTAGAGTGGGTCTTTTGACTCTGGCGGGATGCGCCCGAATCACCGCTGCTTGCGGAAAAATCCTCACCCGGCCCCTGTTGCAGCATCCGCAACTCCAGCTGTCGTCGCCAATCCAGTTCGTCCACGAATCGCCGCGAGTCGCGCCAGCCCGGCTCTGCTTTCACGTAGAGTTCAAGAAAGACCTTCGTGCCCAGCATGCGCTCAATCTGGATGCGGGCGGACGTCCCAATCTTCTTCAGCATCTGCCCGCCCTTGCCCACCAGGATTCCCTTCTGGCTGTCCCGCTCGCAATAGATGGTCGCCCCAACTCGCGTCAGGCGCTTGCCTTCTTCAAAGCTCTCTACAATCACCGTCGTCGAATACGGGATTTCTTCGCTGGTATTCAGCAGCACCTGTTCACGGATGGTCTCCGCGGCCATGAAACGCGCAGGCTGATCCGTAATCTGATCTTCAGGAAAATACGCTGGGCCAGCCGGGAGCACCGCCAGAATTCGATCGAGCAGGACCTCCAGCCCTTTACGCTTCAGCGCAGAAATTGGGATCACTTCCGCGAAGTCATACAACCGGCGGTATTCCTCGATGATGGGCAACAGCTTCGATTTCTCGTGGATCAAGTCGACCTTGTTCAGGATCAGAAATGCTTTCGCGCCCGTTCGCCGCACCAGCTCCAGCGCGAACTCATCGCGCGCATCGAGCTTCCGTGCCACATCCATGATCACCAGCACCAGGTCGCAGCCTTCCAGCGCCTCCCGCACCTCGACCATCATCTTGCGTCCCAGCGAACTATCCGGCTTGTGCACCCCGGGCGTGTCGATCAACACGATTTGGCTGCCGCCCTTCCCTTTTTTCTTGGGAATGTGAATGACGCCCTGGATGCGGTTCCGCGTAGTCTGCGGCTTGGGCGAGATAATGGCCAGCTTCTCCCCCACCAGCGCGTTGAGCAAAGTAGATTTCCCGGCATTAGGCCGGCCAAGAATGCAGACGAATCCAGATCGAAAAGGCATGAGACCAGCTCTTAGCTCTTAGCTCTTAGCTCTTAGCTAACCTCTCAACTATAAGCGATGTCCTGCGAGAGTACTCTGGTGAAGACCAAAAGCAACTGAAAGTTGGCGATGGATCCATCTAAGCTGGAAGCTACCCGCCTCAAATTTTTAACGGCCGCGGCTGCACAGTCGTCACCCGCACTCGCTCGACCTTGCGATCGGTGGATTCCAGCACTTCAAATCGAAGACCATCTTCCTCGACCACCTCGCCTTTATGTGGAATCCTGCCCGCAAGCTCACTCACGAGGCCCGCGATGGTCGCCGATTCCTTCCCTTCCGGCTTGATCCCGAAGAGTTCATCCAAACGATCCACATCCATGCCGCCCGCGACCACGAATACCCGTTCGCCCTCGCGCACCACTTCCGGCTTGTCGCGATCGTCGCGAATCTCCCCCACAATCTCTTCCACCAGATCTTCGATGGTCACCAGCCCGGCGACGCCGCCGTACTCGTCCACCACAATCGCCATCCGGATATTGTCCTTCTGCATTTCACGCAGCAGATCGCTTCCCAGTTTGCTCTCCGGAACAAAGTGCACATCCCGCCGCATGATGCTGTCTAGCGTGCGAATCTTCGCTTCGCTGTCGGGGACCTGCAGCACGTCCTGTGCGTACACAATGCCCTTGATGTTGTGGATGCTGCCTTCGTAGACCGGCACTCGCGCGTAATGTTTGATTCGCAGTTTCTCGATGAGTTGTTCGACCGTCGTGTCGGTGGTAAGCGCAAACATTGCCGGCCGCGGCTTCATGGCTTCGCGCACCGTCTTGCCGCTGAATTCCACCACCGACTGGATCAGATCGCGATCTCCCGCCTGAATAATCCCCTCTTCCTGCCCAGCCTCGATCAAAGCATCCACGGCTTCCGCCGAGGTTTCCGGCTCCTCTCGCGTATTCTCTTTCGTCAGCGATGCCACCGACTGCAGAAACCCGAGAACAATCGTCACCGGCATGACGACATAGATCAGCAGCCGCAGAAACAATGTCCAATGACTCAGCCACTCGCCCTTGGTGCGCGAGAAGAAGACAAACGGCAGAAACCGCTGAAAAACGATGACGATCAGCAGCAGGCTGATGACTGCCTGCAAAACTTCATAGATGCCCCAAAACTGGTCGCTGAATAACAGGAAACCGATCAGCAAGCTCACGGTGGCCATGGTTAACTGCGCCAGCACGGCCATTGATAGCGAGGCGCGACTTCGGCTCACCCCCAGTTTGGGTTCGATCTTCTGCTCGAAGACGTCGATATTGTCCTGAAACTCGCGGGAGAGAAATTTGCCCAGCTCCTGGTAGACGCGGTCCACGTATGAGACCAGCGTCAGCACGCCAATCAGAAGCAGTAGCGCAAAAGCGACGGCAATGGTCATGCCGTCCTCCCGCCCTTGCGCGGACCTGGGGCAGTTGCGGCCTTAAGAGCCGGCCGGGCGCGCTCGGTCAAAGTGGCAGGCAGCCTTAGCACGCGGCGCAGCTTCGCCTCTTTCCGGGCCATCTGCCCATTATCATCCTCGTGGTCCATACCCGCCAAATGAAGAATCCCGTGCAGTGCCAGCACCTTCACTTCAGATGCCACAGAATGCCCAAGCCGTGCGGCACTTTGCGCAGCGATATCCGCCGAGATTGCGATCTCTCCCGCAAAACCCGGTCTTCCGCTCGGTAGCCCCTGTGCGGACGGAAATGAGAGCACGTCCGTAGGCTTGTTCATTCCCCGAAATCGTGCGTTCAGTGCACGCATGGCGGCGCTGCCAGTGACCAGCACATTCACTCTCCCGCGCAGCCGGGATTCCCGCCTAGCCCGCATCACGAACCGGCACAGCGATTCCTCGCTCAACCCCACAACCTTTTTCTGCAAGATCACCAATCCCGAATTCCTTACACGCCAATTTCAGGCTCGAAAAGAAAAAGGAGGGCCAGCACGCAGCCCTCCCCATCCGCAAAGCTTATTGCTTCGCATCCGTCGCAGCGGGCTTCTCCTCAAAGGAGGCGGCCGAATTTTTCTCAGCCATCTCCGCCAACTCAGGATTCTTCGCCTCCGCAAGCAAAAGCATCTGCTGCTCAGTCACCCGGGTCTTGTGCTCGTCATACGCGCGCACTATGCGCTGCACCAGATGATGCCGTACCACGTCGCCTTCATCGAAGTGTACGAACGCCAGGCCCTCCACATTCTTGAGAACGTCAATCGCCTCCAGCAGGCCGCTGCGCCGCGCGTTGGGCAAGTCGATCTGCGTCACGTCCCCCGTGATCACCGCCTTGGAGTTAAATCCCAGCCGGGTCACGAACATCTTCATCTGCTCCGAAGTAGTGTTCTGCGCCTCGTCCAGAATGACGAACGAATCGTTCAGCGTGCGTCCGCGCATGAATGCAATGGGAGCAATCTCGATCACGCTCTTCTCCAAATAACGGTCAACTTTCTCCGGATCCAGCATGTCATACAACGCGTCATAGAGTGGACGCAGATAAGGATCGATCTTGTCCTGCAACGTGCCCGGTAGGAATCCCAGCCGTTCCCCCGCCTCTACCGCCGGACGCGCCAAAATAATCCGGTTCACCCGCTTCGCCAGCAGCGCCGAAATCGCCATCGCCACTGCCAGATAAGT
>JAICJP010000190.1 GCA_025928375.1 Candidatus Sulfotelmatobacter sp. | reverse complement strand
GCGATGGCTACTCGAGGAACTTTCGGCAGGCGAACTGAACCAGGTGGTTCTGCACGAACTGGCGCACCTGCGACGCTGGGATGATTGGACAAACCTGGCGCAGCAAATCGTCAAGGCTCTGTTCTTCTTCCATCCGGCAGTTTGGTGGATTGAGAAGAAGATCGCGCTGGAACGCGAAATGGCTTGCGACGATGCCGTACTGGCAGAGACGGAGAGTCCGCGCGAATACGCCGAATGCCTGGCACACCTGGCCGAGATGAGCTTTGTGCAGCGAGGCGTCGCATTGGCGCAGGCATTAATTGGCCGGATCGGCCAGACCTCGCACCGCCTGGCACAGATTCTGGATGTGAATCGGCCCAGGGGAAATACACGCGCCTGGAAGCCGGCGATTTCGGCCGTGGTTGGTGCCGGCGTGTTGTGCTCCGTATGGGCGGCGAGGGGGCCGGAGCTAGTGGGATTCGAGAATGGGATGTCCAATAAGCTCGAGGTGGCGAACTCGCTTGCGGATCGAAGCGTTCCCATCACCAGCGCTAAGCTGGTTCAACGTACCACGCCGGAATGGACCAACGCGAAAGCAATCGCGGCCAAGCTGAGCAGGAGATCCGTTCCGCGGAACCCGATTGCTACGGCAACGCGGTCCGTTACGCGTCGTCATGAGGCCGCCAGCAATCTAATTGAGCTGAGCGCATTGAAGCCTCAGCCGGTGGCGACGTCTGAAACGTTGTTGGTGATGATCGAGAGCCGCGAACTGGGGCCGGGAAACGCTGAGGTCTACCGCATTCAGATGTGGCACGTTACGGTGCTGCCTCTCACCGAGGCAGTGGGCAGCAAAACTCCAAGCAAGAAAACGTAGGAGCGGTACGTGGGCAAGTGGAGACACGATTTTGTTCTCTGAAACTAAGGAATTAGTTGTAAGCAAATTTTCTAATCGAAAGGAAGTACACCTATGAAAGCAGCAAGTCCTGACAACAACATAAATAAATGGACTCGACGGCTGGCCGCGCCTCTACTGGCGCTGGTCCTGGTCGGAGGGATGGTAACGTACGAGTGCGTGAAACCGAGTTCGGCAAGCGCGGCGGCAGTGCCCGCTCCAGCGCCGGCCGCGCCTGCGCTTGATGCCAACAGCGTGAGCGCTCTGACGGCACTAGATAAGGCCATGGAGACTTTGGCGGCGCGGGTTACGCCCGCGGTGGTCAACGTCACCGTGGTTTCAAAGAGCAAGCCGGAAAGTGCGTCTAATGAAACACCGGACGACATGCAGCAGTTCTTCGGGCAAAACGGGCAGAACGGCCCCTTCGGCCAGTTCTTCGGGCCGCACATGCAGATGCAGCCGCGCGGTCCGCAGATTGAGCATGGACTGGGGAGCGGCGTGGTGATCTCTCCCGATGGCTACATCGTTACCAACAATCACGTGATTGATGGAGCGGTGGATATCCGTGTGACCACGAGCGACCGGCGCGTGCTGAAGGCGAAACTGGTAGGTGCTGACCCGATCACGGACCTCGCAGTCCTGAAGGTGAACGAGGCGAACCTGGCAAGCGTTCCCTGGGGAGATTCGACACAAGTTCGTCCGGGGCAGACGGTGCTGGCATTCGGCAATCCTTATGGATTCCGCTTCACGGTGACGCGCGGAATCGTGAGCGCGATTAACCGTTCGAATCCCGATTCGAACCGCAGCAAGCCGGGCGAGTTCATTCAGACCGACGCCGCCATCAATCCAGGCAACTCGGGCGGGCCGCTAGTCGATTCGCGTGGGCAAATTGTGGGCATCAACACGTTCCTGGTTTCTCCTTCCGGCACGTTCTCCGGGATGGGCTTCGCGATTCCAACTCAGATCGTAAAGCCTACAGTCGACGAACTGATTCGAGATGGCAAGGTGGAGCATGGCCGCATCGGAATTGCCATCAACGACGTCACTCCGGAAAACGCCAAGTTCTTCGGAGATTCCACCGCGATGGGAGCAGTGGTGACGCAAGTCGATCCCAACTCGCCGGGAGCGAAGGCTGGAATTCAGATTGGCGATGTCATCACGCAGGTCAACGGCCAGAAAGTGAATGACTCTGGAGAACTGCAGGTCTATGTCGAGCAGCAGAAGCCGGGAACGAAGGTCGATTTAACGGTTCTGCGGAACGGCAAGACGGAAACAGTTCCGGTTACGCTTGAAGCCCTTAACGCTTCCGGCGCGAACAGTGCCAATGCAACCGAAGGCCAGGGCAAGATGCGTTGGGGCCTGGGGTTGGGCGAACTGAGCCCGGACATCCGGCAGCAGCTGCAAGTTCCCAGCAACGTGCACGGCGCCGTCATTGAGCAGGTACGGCCGGGAAGCTCGGCAGACAATGCCGGACTGCAGCAAGGGGACGTGATCCTGGAAGTGAACCGCCACAAGGTGTCAAGCCCTGCGGACGTGCAGCAGGAGCTGTCGAAAGTTGCGGCGGGGCAGGATGCACTGTTGCTGGTGTGGTCCAACGGCGGAAATAGCTTCCGAGTCTTGCACTATCCAGAAGGTGCGTAATCGAAGGACACGCCGCAATCGTGCGATTGCGGCGTGTCATCTTTTTCGCGCATCTAAGAACCTGGTAAGAAATTCCGTATTCCCTCGAGGTACAATCTTGAGCCGCTCGCCTGTTTCGCTTGCTTTTCTGGCAGTAATTCTTTCCGCCATCGCTACTGCACAAAGCGCCACTCCTCGACTGACGGCCAATTCCATCTTCGAAAAGCAATGCGCCAAGTGTCATGGCAAGACTGCGGAGGGCCGTCATTTCGCCGGGCCATCGCTGGTATCGGGCAAATCCACATCGCTATCCGAAGAAGAATTGCGCAATATCATCAGCAATGGAAAAGGCCGCATGCCCAAGTACGCGGGTAAGTTAACGCCGGAAGAGATCGATGCACTGGTGCATCAGATCAATGAGGCGCGCCGCAAGTGAGTGCTTTGCTTCCCCGCCGCCGGGCTTCGCCCGAATGGACCGCCGCGCGAGGGGGACCTACAGAGACAAAAAGTCCCGGCTGGGCCGGGACTCATCTACGACTTCAGAATCGTTCCTGACGTTGTTTCTGATGTCGTTTCTGACATCGTTCCTAACTAGGAGGCGCGACGCTGGCGGTCCAGGTTTTCGTTGTCCTCTTCGTTGTTCGGCTTTTGGCCACCCTTTTTTTGCTGATCGAATTGGCCTTGCTGCTGGCCACTCTGACCGGGTTGGTTTTTCTGACCTTGCTGCCCGGATTGATTGCCTTGCTGCCCGGATTGTCCCGGTTGTCCGCCCTGCTGGCGGTTCCGTTCCATATCATCTGCCATGATTAAGTTCTCCTGTTTCGCGTGCCCTACTGGGCGCACACGGAGATTCAAACAACCTGCATCTACTTAGTTGCTCTTTCCGCAAGAGGAGTTTGGATGAAAACGCAGAAAACGAGCAATGACAAAGAGTTGCAGGCCTATTCAGTTTCTGAAATGACCTGTATGGAGGGGGCCGAGGGAGGGGTCGCTCTCAGTTGCTCGAGTTGCTCCTGGACTTTGTCCCAAGCGGCGCGGTCGGCCTTGGTGGACAGCGGCGCGCCCGGATCTTTATAAAACGTCAAGATGTTCTGCCGCAGGTCTGGGGGGACCTGCTGGAATTTATCTTTCGCCAGCTGATCGAGCAGATGTGCGTACGTCTTGTCGGTGAGCTTGTATTCTCCGGCATGCGTGACTCGGCCGGTATCGAAGTCGGTGTTGGTGAGTTGCAGATTGTTGGCTTTCACTTCCCGCAGAACGCTTTTGTAATTGTCCAGCGTGCGATTGACGCTGGCAATGTACAGGTCTTCAGTCTTGCGGGTGGGGATCTTGAAGTCCAGTGCCTTGAAGGGGCCCACCTTGGGGACGAATTTCAGAAAGAACGCGAGCACCCTCGTTCCGAATCCCGGGCGACGGTATCCCTTGCCCCACTCGCGCTGGTAGTCGGCTTTCGACAGGTAGTAGCGGAACTTTCTGGCGTTGAAATTAGGGGTCTCGGCGACCAGTTGCTTGTTGCGAGCGAGCAGCGCCACTCTCGTCATCTCGGGAACAATTTTGCTGATGGCACGGCGGAAGGTTCCAATCGCCATATCTTCTTTGGCAATCACCTCTTTCAGCGGAATGCCATAGGTATCCTGAAACGCCCGCTCCAGAACCGGCTTGGAGACCTCGAAGCCGATGAAGTCGTGATAGCGGTCCGAAGTGTAGCGATTCTTCGCGACCTGCACCATATCAAAGCCGAATTCGGTGCGAATGTGAGCTTTGGGATTGTCCTCGTACGTAACTTCATTGCCGTATTTCTTGCGCAGATCGGGAAATAGAAGGCCCACAGACTCGTTCACCGTGGGATGTCCCATGTTGTCCGAAGAGTAGTGAGCGAGAGCCCCGAGAGCGAAGGCGTATTCGTTCACGTCGCTGGCTTCGTGAACGAGGTTGACGATGAAATCGCCGCTGCGCACATAGTGCGTCAGATCGCTGAAGAATTTGTTGCCGAAAGGGTAGTAGCCCATGTCCTGCACCAGGCAGCCGCCGTAAGCGAAGGCATGGGCTTTCTTCAGATCATCAGGCGTGGCATCGGGAAAACGTTTCAGCAGGAGAGGCTGGATGGTGTCCTTCCAAAGCAGGTCGACCACTTCTTCATGGGTCAGAACGGAGTAGGCAGCGCATACGCAGCTGAGTGCCAGAAGGACTGCCACGCCCAACAGCGGTCGTCTGAGTGCCAGTGGAAGTCGAGTCATAGAGTGCCGGGAGCGGCGAACACCTCGTGCTGGTTAACTGCCTTAGACGCCCTCCTTTTTACCGAATCATACTGTACCGCCAGATGTATGGCCGGTTTCCTTAGTGTGTGCGCAGAGGCTCCGGGGTTGCTCCCTGCGAGGAAAAACCAGCGACAGTACTTCACGGTACGGCGCTCTAAGGGGAAACTTCATGGCCTCTAGATACTTGTGCGGTACAGACATATTTTCAGGCGGATACAAGGTTTTCGTTACTGACAGAAGCTCTGCCGCTCGGTAACTTGGACACTTGTTGGAGGCCTTGGGGTGGAAACATCCCAGCCTGGATCGCGGAGAGGCCACTATAGCCGCGAAACTTGAACGGTTGAAAAACAGGAGAAGAAAATGAGCATCTGGACAATTCTGTTCGTTATATTGCTGATCGCATGGATCACCGGCTTTTCGGTTTTCCACGTAGCCGGAGGCTTGATTCACCTGCTGCTAGTGTTCGCGGTGATCTCCCTGATCTTGCACTTTGTGATGGGACGACGGGCCGTCTGACTGGCAAGGCATCCCGCAAGTCATGAATGATCGACGAGGCCGGCGCAAGATCGCGCCGGTCTCATAACTTCTTAACTGCCATTACTCAACTGGCGATGGCTCGAGGTCCGGCCTTCATGGTCGCCCCGGCGTTCTCCGCTGGTTGTTCCTGCTTCGACCCTCCCGCCCCGTTGGTATCCATCAGCTTTTGAATCTGAAAGAAAGCCTCGGAAAAATTGGTGCAGACCGCATCGGTACACGCCGTGCCGATTCGTTCTTGAGCTTTGGGAACGCCGCCCGCGAATCCCCAGAGGCCGACAATGACTGTCAGATCAGGGAATCTGCCATGCAACCGTTTGCAAAGTGAGCGCGCTTGTCCAACCGCAAACGGGGGCAGGGCGGAAATGCAGGCAATGACGAATTGCCCTCGCTCGACTTGGGTAAGCATGTTCTCCACGGTATCGATGGGGAGCGCGCGAACGTTTGTGGCTCCAGCTCTCTGCAACAGTTGCGCCAGCATCATGCCCACGAGTTCATCGGCTGGGTCCCTGGCGGGAATGGCTACGATGCTGGCGTGAGCAAAATTAGGATTGTTGAGATAGATTTCCACACCAGAGCTGCGCGGCTCGCCGTTGTCACGCTCCGCAAGATCTTCGATCAGCTCGCGCGTACTTTGAGCGACGAAATCTGCGGCGCGATCGTCGATCACGCCGGTGTGGCGATCTTCTTCCGCTAAGCGCAAGGCCGGCACCAGAAGCGATTCATAGACGTTTTGCAGACTCTTGCCTTCCAGATAGGCGTGAGCCAGATCGGTGGCCTCCTCCTGATCCGTGGCAAGTAGCCTTTGATAGTAGTTCTCTTCGGGTTTCAAAGGAGGCGCGTCGCCCAACAAGACCTCGAGGAAACTCATCTGGGGCACGTAGCGGCCGACGAGGATCAGACAAAGAGTCAGAGGGACGGAAAGGACCAGTCCGACAGGGCCCCACAAAGTGGCCCAGAAGACGGCAGCCACGAGGATAGCAAACGGGGTGATGCCGGCATGAGAGCCGTACAACCAGGGCTCCACCGCGTTGGCGGTGACGATTTCCAGAGCCGCGAAGACGACAAAGACGAACAGAGCATGCTTCCATCCGGGAAACACGGCGACTGCCATAGCAACCGGAAACGCACAGGCAATCCACACTCCGATGTAAGGCACAAAACGCAGCGAGGTGGCTAATGCGCCCCACAGCAGCGCGTGCGGAACTCCGACGAAGTACAAAGCGATACCGAAGATACAGCCATAGCAGCTGTTGACCAGAAATTGCAGCAGCAGGTAGCGACTTAACCCCTGGCTCGCCTCCTCCATCGCCTGGGTGACGACGCTCAGTCTGCCCTGCCCGCCCAATCGGATCATGCGGCTTCTGAGGTCTTCCCAGTTGATCAGCATGAAGGTGACAAAGATGATCACCAGGCCCGCGGTTTCGATCGATCCCGCCAACGGACCCAGCAGATCCCGCAGTTCCTGAAAGAAATTGGCGGGAGGCCTGGTCACCTGAACGGGGATGGGCGGACGCGAGCCGCCGTTGGCCTTGCTTCCGGACTGTCCAGATGGGCCTGTCAGCTGTTGATTGAGTTGCTGAACGGTGTTTGTGGCTTGAAGGATAGGCGCGTTGTTGTGCGAACGCAGGGCTCGAATCTTCCGTTCGATGTTGGTGCGGTATTCAGGCAGGTGCGCCGTGATCTCAACCAACTGGGCCCCGACTCTCCATCCCAAGAAGACAGTCATGGCCAGGCAAAGCGCCATCACTACCAGCACGGCCGGGACCCGGCCGATGCGCAATTTCTGAAACCAACTCACCGGGGGCGTGAGCAGGAAGCTTAGGACGAAAGCCAGGGCCACGGGGATGAAGATTTCCCTGCCAAAGTACAGCAGGGCGATCGTGACCCCAACGGCAATGACGAGGAATGATCTTGGGTAAGCTGTACCTGTTGTCGGATTCGAGGATCTTGCCAACTTCCGGCCTCCCCAGAGTGCAGCGATTTACAGCGAAAACGGATTGCGCCGAACTTTATCCCACACGCTTGAGGCGGAACTCCGAAGGCGGTTCGTCAACGCTGGCCTCTCCGGTGGCGGCGATGTCCTGCGCTCCGGTCCGCTTCAGGATTTCTTTCGCACGCCTTGTGGACTCAGAGCTGTCGGAGTGAACTGAAAGCAGAATGCCTCCGTTTTTCACCTGGCCTTCATAGCGTTTGGCCTCGTACTCGGGGATTCCCATGCCGATCAGGGCCCCGGCAATTCCACCCACGGTACCGCCTACACCGGCTCCGGCCAGCGCGGTCATAAGAGGCCCCGCCGCTATGAATGGACCCAGGCCCGGTACGGACAAAGCGCCAATGCCCATCAGCCATCCCAAGGCGCTACCCAAAATTACCCCGGTGCTTGCGCCCGTCGTAGCTCCCTCCGGCGCTTTCGTGCTTTTTTCATGGGCGAAGTCGCGCGTGCCCGCACTTTCAGGAAACAACACTGAGATATCGGTATTGTTGAAGCCGTCCGCTTTCAGTTCGTTCACTCCGATTTCCACGCTGATAATCGAGGGATATAGCCCGAAGACCGCAGTATTTTTTTCTGCCATGCAAACTCCCTCCTGATGAAAATCGTCAGCGTTCATCGGCTGAGACACGCATCCCTGCAAATTGAAGATAGTAAGGCGCTCCCTGCCATGCCTATAAGGTGCGCTCCCTAGTCAAGAAGCAGAATGGCTGTACCCTGCGAAGCTCCAGCGGCGAACGGCGCAGCACATCAAATCCACAACCTAAGCCGCCGCATTTATGTCGGTCGGCAAAGCGCTGCCCTCGGGCTTCGGGTTCACTCCGGTTACACGAGCTCCCGCGTACTTTCCTGAGATGGAGTTCCAGCGAATCAGGAGCATGTCCGAGACCATGCGTGCACCGTCCAGCAGAGGATTGATGCGCGTTCTGGTGTCGTGTCCCCAGCGTACGGCAACCTCCGCCATGCGGAAGCCAAATTGATTTGCCAGGAAAAGAATTTCCGGATCGAATCCCCAACCTTCGACACGCTGCAAGGGAAACACGGCTCTGGCCGCCTCGCGGCGAAATGCCTTGAATCCGCATTGCGTGTCCTT
>JAICJP010000035.1 GCA_025928375.1 Candidatus Sulfotelmatobacter sp. | reverse complement strand
TTCCGGCGCCTGATCATCCGTGGAGAAGAAATCGATATCAGCAAATGAAAACGCCGATCTTTTCTGCGGCTTGGTAGACCTACAACCAGGGGACATTTCTATTGTGGACAAGACGGGGACATTTCTATTGTGGTATGACAACTGCGCCGTAAAACATTGACAATTTTGCCATGCCACAGGCAAACTACCGCATTCGCCGGGATTCGCCTCCGGCGACGAGCCATGGACGGGAATGCGGGCTTTTCTACCCTCCCTGGCCGTATACTCATCTCAACTTCATCCATGGCCATGACCGAGCAACGGGTCTCTTACACGATGGACTCCTCACTGGAGACAATTGACAGTGCCGAGGAGAAAGCCACGAAGATCGCCACCGAGCTCGGTTTTGGCGAAGATGAAGTCATGCAGATTTCCATGGCCGTCCGCGAAGGCGCCGTCAATGCCGTACTGCACGGCAACGCCTATGCCAAAGACAAAAAGGTGATTCTGGGCTTTGAGCGCACCGGCCAGGACTTCATCATCACCATTCGCGACCAGGGCCCGGGCATGGATCTCAGCAAGATCCCCAACCCGTTGGCCCCGGAAAATCTGCTCAAGACTTCCGGACGCGGAATTTTTCTTATGCGCTCGTTTATGGATGTGGTCGAAATTCGGCCCTCCTCTTCGGGCACCGAACTCAAATTGATCAAGCACGTCCACGGATCTACCGCGGGCGGCAAGGAGGCTTCCCAGTGACCATGAAGGTTGGTAGTCGACAAGTCGATGGCGTGACCATCGTAGACTGCAGCGGCCGCATCACGCTCGGCGAAGGCAGCGTCATCCTTCGCGACACCGTACGCGACCTGCTCGGCAAGGGCAACAAAAAGATCGTCTTGAATCTCAAGGATGTCAACTACATCGACAGCTCCGGCATCGGTGAACTGGTCAGCGCCTTCACCACCACCAAAAACCAGGGTGGCGAACTCAAGCTGCTCAACCTGACCAAGAAAGTCAACGACCTGCTGCAGATCACCAAGCTCTACACCGTCTTCGACGTAAAAGACGACGAAGCCTCAGCCGTCAAGTCCTTCAAGTAAACATGTCCTCGCAATTGGGCGCCCCACTTCTCGCTGGTGTCGCGAGAAGTGGGAATCTCACTTTCCCTTTCCGGAACTTACCGGTATTTTTTCTCCTCCGCATCACAGACACTGCAAGGGATCTTTCCTAAACTGGCCGCATGTTCGGCCAGAGCCATGTAGCGACAGCCGCCATCGGCTGTCGAGCCGGGCAAAGCCCAGCAGCGCGCTGCACAGGTGTTGCGACAGGATGCGCTCTAGTCGCGCTGGTAACTGTACTGCTTGTGCGTCCGCTCGCAGCCGCCGACTGCCTCTCCATCCACGACGTCGCGCAGCACATAGGCGAAACTAAATGCGTCAGCGGAAAAGTTTTGAAGGTGAAGGTAGGCAACAAAGGTGTTCACTTCCTGGATTTCTGTGAGGACGCAATGGCCTGCCCCTTCACCGTCGTAGTCTTCGCCGGTGATCTCAAAGATGTCGGCGACGTCCGCCTGCTCTCCGGACGCAACATCGAGATCCGCGGCGCCCTGAAAATGTACGATGGCCGCCCTGAGATCATCCTGAACCGCATCAGCCAGATCGAAGGCGGCGCCGCCATGATCCCCCCTCTGCCCAAAAACTACGATGTGGAGAATCGGGGCCGTTTTAGTGCCGGCCGCCTTTATCCCGGCAAGAAGCCGAAGAAAGCCAAACCGCAAAAGCCGAGCGCCACCGCTACCTACGGAACCGACGTCGAACGCGACGATTCGCAATAGCTTCCCGGCGCGCATCATTAGCCACGGATTCGCACGGATTTTCACGGATCAGAGTGAAAGAGAATGAATTGATCTGTGAAAATCCGCGCAAATCCGAGGCCTGATCCTACCTTTGCTCGCGCGTTCGCATCCAATCCTCCGACCTTATGAGCAGATTCACTCGCCGGGAACTACTGAAGCTCGGAAGTGCGGCAGCGCTAACCCAGTTGGGAGCTTTGGGCCTGCAGGGATGCGGCGGTATTTCCAAATTGATTCCGTCCTTGCCCACGGGTTGCGGCAAGATCACCGACATCGAGCATGTAGTAATTCTGACCCAGGAGAATCGCTCTTTCGACCACTATTTCGGAAGCTATCGGGGAGTGCGTGGTTTCTCCGATCAGAGCGCGGCCTTTCAGCAACCTGATTCAGCCAATACCACGGTTTCACCAGTCGGCAAGCTCCTACCGTTTCACTTGGACACCTCGCAAGTGAACGCTGCCTGCACCCACGACATCAGCCACGACTGGGTGCCGCAACATCAGAGCTGGGACAACGGCAAGATGGACGGCTTCGTCAATTCGCGTCTGTCCATCAATGCCAACGACGCGCTGTTAACCATGGGCTACTACACCCGCGCTGATCTTCCGTACTACTACGCCCTGGCCGACGGATTCACGCTGTGCGACAACTATTTCTGCTCCGTCATGGGCCCAACCGATCCGAATCGTCTGTACGCAATGGCCGGCTCTCTCGATCCGGATGGGAAAAATGGCGGTCCGGTGTTGCAGACCATCGTCGCCAATCGATCCGCTATGTACGGGCGCTTGACGTATACGACGATGCCCGAGCAACTGCAAGCTCGCGGCATTTCATGGAAAGTGTACTCATCTCCGGATGTGGACATTCTTGGCGGGATCCTGTCAGATAACGTGCTCTCGTATTTTAAGAATTTCCAGGATTCCTCTTCGCCGTTGCATCAGAATGCATTTGGACCGCAGTTCCCGGTCGACTTTCTGGCCGATGTAGCTTCAGGCAATTTGCCGCAAGTATCCTGGCTGATCGGGTCCGTCGTGACCTCGGATCATCCGCCAGCGCCTTCTATTTTTGGGGAAAATATTCTGTCGCTGATCATCGCCGCCCTGAGCGCCAACCCAGTACTGTGGGCAAAGACGGTTCTGTTTGTGAACTACGACGAAAATGGCGGATTCTTCGACCATGTTCCACCAGTCACCGCGCCTCCCGGCACGCCCGGCGAATACGTCACTGCGCCCGCGTTTCCAAATCCCAGCGTCGCCGGCAATCCCGCCGTCAGCGGCCCCATTGGGCTCGGATTTCGCGTTCCCATGCTGATTATTTCGCCGTTCAGCCGCGGCGGGTTCGTCTCCTCAGACATGTTCGATCACACTTCGGTTTTGCGCTTCCTGGAGACTCGCTTCGGCACGGAGGTACCGAATCTGAGCGCCTGGCGGCGCGCCACCGTGGGAGACTTAACCTCTGCCTTCAACTTCAAGAGTCCGGACCACTCCATCCCGAGCTTGCCGTCAACCCTGCAGGTCGGTTCACAAGCCATTCAACAATGCACAAACAACCTGGCCGGATTCACGGACTTCACCTTGCCGGCCACGCAGAGCCAACCGACGCAGGAATCCGGCACCCCCACTCGCCCCAGCGGCCCGTGTTGAAAGCAGACGTGTAAGTGCCGCCATCGGCTGTCCAAGGTTTGAAACGGCAGCCGACGATCTCTCTCCCGTTCTCACACCATGCCCCGCCGCAGTTCTTCGAGAGGATACTTCGTCCCCCGCCACACGATCCCATCATTCCACAACGTCAGGATCATGGAGCGCAGCAGCGTGTAAATGAACAATGTCGTGCTCACCGGGTGCAGCAGCAGATAATAGGCCGGCACCGCCGATCGCCATGACATCCCAATGTAGATCAGCAGCATAGATAGGAGGGCAATCGCATACGGGACGCGCGCCCATCCGTGAGCCAGCCACAAACCAAGAAACGGTCCGTAATTCAAGAAAGCCAGCCCAAACGCCGAAATTAGCGTTCGCCACGATTGAAATGACAACACGGCGAAGAAATTCTTGGTGAGATTGTTGACCACGCCAAACGCCCCATGCGCCCAGCGGATCGAAATCAGGTCTCCACCAAACACATTCCTCTGCGCGAACCCCGCGTTCTTGACGACCTTGCCCAGTTTCATGTCGTCGAGCACTTCCATTCGTAGCGCCTGGTACGTGCCAACGGCCTCATACACGCGCCGCCGCACCAGGTTGAACGCGCCCACTCCCATGTGATCATCCGTACTCGGATCCGCCACCTTCCACGGCCGGTGCCCGAACATGAACATACTCTGGAAAAACGCGATCATCATGTACTCCCCCGGCCGCTTCATGATCATCCGCGGAAACAGGACCACATGATCTGCATGCTCGTGTTCTGCATAAGCCAGTGCCCGCCGCAGCGAATCCGGCTTGAATAGAACGTCGGCATCGGTGAACAGCAGCCACTCCCCCGAAGCTGTATTGGCCGCAGTCCACATGGCGTGCGTCTTCCCCAGCCACCCGCCGGGCAATTCCGAATGCTGAATCACCCGCAACTCGGGAGAGATAGGAATGGGGTGCCCCACTTCTCCCTTCTTTTGCGAGAAGGGGGAATCGTGCATAATCCGCTCCATGATCTCGCCGGTCCGATCGGTCGACCGATCGTTCACCGCAATCACTTCATAATTGTCGTAATGCAGCGAAAGCAAACTCCGCAGGCACTGCTCCACGCTCTCTTCCTCGTTCCGCGCAGGAACGATGATCGAAACCCGAGGATTTCCGGAAGCCAAAACAGGATTGCGGTCCCATTCCGAACGCGAAACGTCGGCCACGCTCGGCATCCCCAGCGCAGCGTCCACGATGCGGGAAGCCCAGGCGAGCGCCAGAATCATTCCCGCAATCCAAAAGAAATAACTCATTTGTGGTTGGTATTAATGGACACCGATCTTCGCCTCGTCCATGCCCACCGCGGGCGCAAACTTCATCCCATAAAACAGTATGGCAGAAGAAATTCCCATCGCGATCACAGGCAGAATGAAGGCCACCTGCAGCGACTTCCGGTCCGCCACCCATCCCATCATCGTTGGAGAAGGTACGTCCCCCAAGATGTGAATGATGAAGATATTCACGGCCAGCGCAGTTGCCCGAATGTGCGCTCCCACGGAGTTGATCACGGCGGCGTTTAATGGAGAAGTATTCAGCAGCAGGAAAAATGCAGCCAGGGCGATAGCGGGAATCATCAGCGGCCCTCGGGTAAACAGGGCCACGATCATGACCGGCACGCCCAGCAGCATGCTTGCCGCTGACACCAGGTAGTACGAACCCTTCATCCGCGGCAGCAAATAGTCTCCCAGCCAACCTCCCGCCAGCGACGCCACAATCCCATCGACCACAATAATCATCCCGAACATCAGGTTGGCATGCTCCAGCGTGTAATGCCGCTCGCTGTACAAGAATTGCGGCATCCACACTTGAATCCCACCCAGGGAAAACGTCATCGCCGCCATCCCCAGCGTCGCGGTAATGAAAGCCCAGTTCCCCACCAGTCCCCGGATCGTTCCCCGCGCCGCAGTCTCCTGCAAGGTATCGAAGCGGCCGCGCTCCGGTTCTTTCAAAAACGACACCATCAACGCGAGCACGAATCCCGGCGCCGCCGCAATGTAAAACGGAAACCTCCACCCATGCCCCGGCGCCAGATACCCGCCGAGCAGGTATCCCGCCGCCGAACCCACTGGGATCGCCAGGTAAAAGATGCCCAGGATCCGCCCGCGCTTCTTCTCCTCAAACAAATCCGCGACAAACGTAGGCGCGATGGTCACAAACGTGGCCTCGCCCACTCCCACCAAGGTGTGGCGAATTAGCAGTTCCGTGTAGGTGTGCGTGACCGCGGTAAGCAGCGTCAGGCCGCTCCAGAAAATCGCACCCAGGACAATGATCAATTTCCGCGAGTAACGGTCTGCCAGCGGCCCCACAAACGGCGCCGCAATCATGTAGAAACCGAGGAAGGCGCTGGTCAGATACCCAATCTGCTCTTTGTTCAGATGGAACTCGGCCTGGACCAGCGGTTGCACCGCAAACAGCACATTGCGGTCCGCATAATTGAGCAGGTTCAGCGCCGTCAAGACGATCAGCGCCGTCCGGGGTTGCAGGTTGTTTTGCGACACGGGTCTGGCGAATATAACATGCGTGACAGGAACTCGGTAATAACGATGTACATTATTAACGGAGTGCGTTAATATAGGCCCGTGATTCGCAGTTTCGCCAATAAGGAAACGGCGGAAATCTGGAGAACGGGGAAAACTCGCGGCTCACCCCCTGCAGGTGTCACCAGAAGGAAGCTTGCCGTGCTCGACGCCGCGATGGCGTTAGACGATCTGCGGCATCCACCCGGCAACCGCTTGGAGAAGCTGCGCGGAAACCGGCATGGCCAATACAGTATCCGCATCAATGACCAATATCGCATCTGTTTTGTGTGGCGAGGACACGATGCGTTTGACGTAGAAATTACGGATTATCATTAGAGGGCATATGGCACGCGAGGAAATCCAAAGAAAAGGCAACCCACATTGGCGAGTGCATCCCGGCGAAGTCCTGCGGGAAGAGTTTTTAAAGCCACTGCACATGTCGGCCTATGAATTGGCCAAGAGGATCCGCGTTCCTGTCCCTCGGGTCAACGACATCGTACTGGAGCGCCGGGGGATCAGCGCAGATACCGCGGTCCGGCTTTCGCGGTTTTTGGGAACCACCGAGCAGTTTTGGCTTAACCTGCAAGCGGCGTACGAAATCAATCGAGTGCTGGCCGAGCGAGGTGACGAGATTAATCGTATTCAGCCGCGTGCAGCCTCGGCATCAGGCTGATGGTTCCCGCCCAAATCATTAGTGCGCCGCGGATTATTTCTGTTGGCCCGGTCGGGGCCACCGCACCACAATCGTCGTCGAGATCCCGCCGCGCGGACGAAACTCGCCCCGCACCTCCGCCCACACCGGCTTCGCCCACTTCACCACGTCTTCCAGCACCTGGTTCACAACGTTCTCCTGAAAGATTCCCAGGTTCCGGTAGCACTGCAAATACTCTTTCAAGGACTTCAACTCGAGGCAATCTTTATCGGGCATGTACCGGATATTCAAGACTCCAAAATCCGGCAAGCCCGTCTTGGGACACACCGACGTAAACTCCGGATCATCCACAACAATCTCGTATCCTGGAAACTGGTTCGGCCAGGTCTCAATGGCCGGAAATTTATAATCGAGCCCCGCAGCAGCGTGTTCAGGCGTATAACGTGGCGCATTCGGCATATAGGTATTCTATCGTCCCCTTTTCTATCGGTCCCCTCTGCGTCCCATCGTAGAGACGCAGCTCGCTACGCCTCGCTTGCGCAATACCTCCCCTCGTACACATCTCTCGCAGCGCGCCCGGAAAAATGCAGCCGAACTCTCCAGCCCGGCATCCAATTCGGTACCTGCGCGCGAGCCTTCTGTCCTTCGGTCAGAGCCTCGCGGATGGTAAATTGATACTTACGCTATTCCTGCCGGACCCTGAAAGAAAGACAGGTTGCCACCAACGAACAATTCGCAAAGCCCGCCGCGCAGGCGGTGGCTCTGGATCGCACTAGCCGCTCTCATTTTTTTCATCATTCTCTATTCCACGCTGCGCCAGACGCCGTTAAAAGTCCGCGTCACCACCGTCCAACGCGGTCCCATTCGCAGCGTCGTCTCTACCAATGGCAAGGTTGAGCCCATTCACAATTTCGAAGCTCACGCTCCCATTGCCACCACGGTCCACCGCCTGCTGGTAAAAGAAGGGGATCACGTAAAGCGAGGCCAGGTCCTGCTGCAGCTCGATGACGCCGACATCCGTGCGAAAGCTGCCGCTGCCCAGGCCCAAATCAGCGCGGCTCAGGCCGACCAGAATGCCTTGAAAGCCGGCGGCACCCAGGAAGAAGTCATCACGCTCAACTCCCAGCTCATCAAAGCGGGAAACGCAAGTCAAACTGCCCAACACAACCTCGACGCCCTCCGTCGCCTGCAGCAACAAGGCGCGGCCTCCTCCGGCGAAGTTCGCCAGGCCGAGGACACTCTGCAGCGGGCCCAGGCCGATCTCACTCTTCTGGAGCAAAAACAGAAGGACCGCTATTCTCAGCCGGAAATCGCCCGCATTGAGGCCCAGAGCACCGAGGCGCAGGCCGCCTACGCCAGCGCTGAAGATGCCCTGCAGAAGTCCACCGTCCGAGCACCTTTCGACGGCATCGTCTATTCCGTGCCCGTCAAGGAGGGAGCCTTCGTGCAGGGTGGCGAACTCATGCTGCAGGAAGCTGACTTGGCGAAGATTCTGGTACGCGCCTTCGTCGACGAGCCCGATGTCGGACGTCTCCAGGTCGGCCAAAAAGTTGAGGTCACCTGGGACGCCATCCCCGGCCGTGTCTGGAATGGCTCTGTCAACACTGTCCCCGCCACGGTCAAGCTGCGCGGCAATCGTAACGTGGGAGAAACTACCTGCCTGATCGACAATCAGGATTTCCGCCTGCTCCCCAACATTAACGTCGGCGTCACCATCGTGACCGCGGAGCACCAGAACGTGCTTACACTGCAGCGCGACGCCTTGCGCATGGACGACAGCCGTCCCTACGTCTTCCGCATCGATGGCGACCGTCTACACCAGCAGACCGTTTCCTTCTCCCTGCAGAACCTGACGCGTGTGGAAATCACCTCCGGCCTGAACGAGGGTGACAAAGTGGCTCTGCCGGCAGACGAACAGAAGCCGCTGGTCGACCGCGCAAAAATCAAGGTCGTGCCTTAAGACATCTTTGGTGACCCAGCTTCCAACCCTGGCCGCCGCTTCTGAAATAGAATTTGCAATGGCGCATCCATGAAGTTGCAACTGCTGCTGATGATGTTCGCTTCCGTTTTGCCCAGTTCGGCGATTCCCGCGAACGTTACTCCGCGGCAACTGCTGGCCGAGGGTCGCGCGGATGACGCCGTTCGCGTGCTGCAGCAGCACCTCAGCCTACATCCGGCTGATGCCGAATCGTTCAATCTACTCTGCCGGGCCTACTTCATGGCCGACGACTGGGATCCCGCATTAGAGGCCTGCCAGCACGCCGTCAGCCTCGCTCCACAGAACAGCATGTACCAGTTGTGGCTGGGCCGAGTATATGGCGAGAAAGCGGACCACTCATCAATTTTCTCCGCCCCGGGACTTGCCAAGCAAGCACGCAGCGCCTTTGAACGCGCCGTGCAACTCGATCCCAGCAATTGGGAAGCGCGCGCCGATCTGGGCGAATTCTATGCCGAGGCTCCCGGGATCGTCGGTGGAGGCAAAGACAAGGCACGCGCCCAAGCCGATGCGCTAATGACAATCAATTCTGCGATGGCACACTGGGTTTTAGCCCGCATCGCGGAAAAGGACAAACAGCCCGACGTTGCCGAACGCGAATATCGCGCCGAAATCGGCGCCAGCCATTCCGGCGCGCGCGCCTGGCTCGATCTGGCAGGATTTCTGCGGCACGAAAAGCGCTATGACGAAATGAAGCAGGCCCTGCACACCCTCAATTCCAGTCTCCTGGACCGCCCAGAGGCTCTCTTGCATGCAGCGCAGCAACTCTACCGCTCCGATTTTGATCTCCCCTTTGCCGTCGGCCTGCTCGAGCGTTATCTCAAAACCCCCGTGGAAGACGGGCCGGCATTCAAGGCGCATGATCTGCTGGGCCAAATTTATGAGAAGCAAGGAGACAAGCGTGCCGCGGCCGACCAGTTTCGCGCCGCGCTCGCGCTGGCCCACTCCTATTCACGTGCCCAGGAGAATCTAAAACGCGTGGAGCGCTAACCATCGCTGAACGGGTGCTCCATTTCTCACGCGTCCGATTTCTGAGAAGCGGAGATCTTCTCAAACGAAAATCGCCCCGTGCCTATGCCCGACATTTAGAATTTCGCTTGATCCAATCTTTGATCAGGAACCAGAGCCGTGATCCGAAGCAAGTGTTGGCTGTTGCTCAAAGCTCATAGCTCATTGCTCATAGCTGGAAGAGGGACGCATGAAGACTCGGTGCCGCACTGTTCTATGCCAAGCTTGCATATTGTTTTTCGTACTTCGCGCTCTGTCGTTCGCCGAGCCCATCCCGCTCAAACGCGTCGTCGAACTCGCCTTGACGCACGCCACCGGTGGCGCCATTGCTGCCGCTGAAGAGCAGCGCGTCGCCGCCGCGTATCACGACCTGCACAACAACTACATTCCCCAAGTCATGACCGGCGCTGGTCTGGGATGGTCCTACGGATTCCCTCTCGGACTGGAAGGCTCAGCTCCGTCTCTGTTCAACATCAGTGCGCAATCCGCTGTGCTCAATCCATCGCTCCGGCAGTTCATCAAGGCGGCGAAAGTCGACTCTCACGTGGCTTCTCTAAACAGCAAAGATCAGCGCAATCAGATTATTCAGGACGCGGCACTAAGCTATGCCGAACTCGCCAAATGGGAGCAGCGTTTGACTCGTCTGCAGGAAAGCGCGGCCGAAACCGCAAAGATGGAGGCTGCCGTCACCGAACGCGTCAAAGAGGGTATCGACAGCGAAATCGATCAGACCAAAGCCCGCCTCTCCACCGCCCGCGTGCGCTTGCGCATTGCCGAAGCTCAAGGTGCCGCTGACGTGCTGCGCGAGCACATCGCCAAATTAACTGGCCTTGCCGCGGCGGCGATCCAGACCGAGCCGGAGTCGATCCCTGCACCGCCCGCTTTACCGGAAGAGAATCCGGACAATGCCGCCGCCTCCAGCCCATCGGTGCAAGCCGCACTGGAACATGCGCGGGCCCAATACCTGCGCGCCAAAGGAGAGCATCGCGCCCTCTGGCCCAGCTTGGACTTCGCCGCACAGTACGCCCTGCTCTCAAAATTCAACAACTTCCAGAACTACTACATCCCCTCCCACCCTTGCGTGACTCCGTTGGGAGAATTTCTTTGCGTTTCGAATAGCTTCCAGCAAAACAATGCCACGGTCGGCGTAAGCATCCGCTTTCCGTTGTTCAACGCGTCTCAGCGTTCCAAAGCGGAGTTGGCCGAGGCCGATGCGCGCAAGGCCAGTAAGCAGGCCGAAGCCGCCAAAAATCAGTTGTCGGAAGAAACCTTGCGCCTGCAGCGTTCCGTCGCGCAATTGCAGGCCGCCCGAGACGTCGCGCAACTCGAATACGAGATCGCGGACAAAAATATGGCCGCGGTGCATACCCGCATGGACCAGGGCACCGCCACGCTCCATGACCTCGACGACGCCCGTATTCAGCTGAGCGAACGCTTCATCTCGCTGCAAGACGTAACCTTCGAACTGCAGCGTGCAGAGCTAGGCCTGATGCGATCCACGGGAGAGTTGGAAAAATGGGCCTTGGGAACCCAGTAGTTGGAAGTGGAGACGGACGGCAGATATCCGCTTTCCTCTGTGTTCCCCAATGCCCTCTGTGGTGCGTCGCTATAACTTCCCTCGAAGGCTCTTCCCCACTTGCCGAATGGCCTTTTCGTCCCTCCGGTACCACCGCCACTGACCCTGTTTCACGGCCTCGACCAAACCAGCCTTAGTCAAAATAGCCATGTGATGCGAGATGGTGGGCTGCGAGAGCCGGATGCGCTCCTCGATGTCTCCCCCGCAGAGAAACCCCGGTCGTATCTCGGAATTCTTCCCTTCTTTCAAAACCTGCAGAATCCGCCGCCGGGTAGGGTCGGCAATGGCCTGAAGCGCACGATCAAGCGATGCGTCGGAAGACATCAATTAGAGATAACGTCAGAATCGATGCCTGTCAATGTACATCTGTGGAAACCTTCCACCATTTTCTGGTGTCCAAACAGAAACAACAGGGGTTCGTGATGGATGCTTTCGACCCGGCGCAGGCCACTGCCTCATCCTCGGTCACCAAGCTCCTGCCCGCCCTCGCTGGCTTGCTGGCAGCCGCGGCGGTCGCCTTCTCTGCCGCATCGCCCCCAACTCACTATCTGTCGTGGAGCGGCGTACTCACGTTCGCCCTCCAGCGTCTGTTCGCAGTGTCCCTGGCCTCTGTGCTGACGGTCGCGATCCTTTGCGCCATTGTTTCGCGAGACAAGCATCTCGATTCTCAGTTGCTGCTCGTGCAAACCTCGCGTGCCGCAATCTGGCTTGCTCCGTTGGCCTTGTTGATTCGCGCGAATTCGGCCTGGACGTTGGTGGCGGTCGCTGCTTTCGCCATCCTGCTCACGCCCTCACTGCGTTCATCCGGCCCCCGCACCCTCGACCCCGAGGATTCTGTCCTTCTTTCACTCCGGCCCGATATCCTCCCACTCTTTCCCAAGTTGCGGCCTCAGATTTCGATCGCCGCAGCGCTCTGTGCGCAAACCGGAATGCTAATCTTCTTCGCTGGATATACAACAGCCGGCTCGATCCTGTTCGGCGCAGCCATTTGTGCTTGGGCGTGGTGGTCGATTCCAGGCGCGAATTCCCTTCATCCCTCTCAAACGCAAAATGTGCCCGCAGTGCTCCTTGCAACCATCTTCACGCTGGCCGCGCTCCTTCCTTATCTCCACGGGGCCGCGGGATTCGGCCTAGGTTCTTCTCACCAGCGCGCTGTGCGTGTCCTGCCACGCGGCGGCGCGTCCGCGAGGCGCTATACCGCCGAAACCGTGAACGACTCGCAACGGCCTGCCGGTGAGGGAAATACCGGGATCGTTCTCTGGCCAGAGGAGCAACTCCACACCCAACTGATCGCTCCCACTCCCATCGATCTCACGAATCTGCCGGCACTCGGCCCCAATGCGAATCCTCTGGTCATTCCCTTCGGCGGCGTTTACTGGTTCTTCAAAGCCCCTGATGTGCGCCCGCCCAGAACTTCGCGCCAGGCTCATGCCAGTCCCGAGACGGTGGACATCCGCTCCACCGACGGACGCCCCCTCTCTATCGAGGCTCACGATTATCTTGGAAGCCTTATCGCCCTCGATTGCTGCAGCCGAATCCAGATCGCTGTCCGCAACGCCGATCGCTATCCCGACACCGTTTCCCTGGAATTGATCCTGGTCGATACCAGTCAAGCGGGGCAACCTTCGGAATCGCTAGGAAGAATGCTGGTCAAATCTACCCGCCCGTGGAGAATATACGAACGCCCGCAGCCGGTAGGCGAGATGCTGAATTTCCAGATTCCGCCCCGCTCCTTGCTCCGCCATTTCGATGAAGTGCGAATTATTTTCCGGCTGGATCACACTCGCGCCGACGCCGGCGCCCGCATCGCAATCGATCACTTCGTGCTCGTCCCGCGCGGCTTGTGAGCACACGAAGTTCGAAAAATCCAGCACGTGCGAAGGATTTTCGCCCACCCGATAGGGCCTCTGAGAGCAGTGCTGCGCTTCAGGGCCGGGCGAGCTACGAGAAAAATATGGCGTCCCCGGAGGACGCCTGAACCCGCGCAACACTGCCATCTGACAATGCAACTATTTCTTCAGAATCGGATTGTACCCATCCCCAATCAACTTCGTGCGCATTCCTTCCGCATCCTTGACTTCGGAATACGGCCCCAATTGCACATGAAAGAGCTTGTCGTTTGCAGCCGTGCTGGCCACGAACGCCGGATACTCCTTCTTCTTCAAAGCATCCACCAGCGAGTCCGCATCTTCCTGCTTGCTTACGGCTGCCACTTGCACGAAATATCCCGCGGTTGGCACTGTAGTCGCTGGATCCACGCCATTGTTCTGCGCACTCTTGTCAGGCGCAGCCGCCGGCTGTGCCGTATCTGTCTTCGCCTCCGGCGCGGGATTCAGTTCCGCATTTGCATCTTTCTGCTCAACGTTCTTATAGAAAGTCATCTGCGGCGAGGCTGCGGCTCCGCTGATGGTCTTATTTGCGCTGGTCGAGACCTTCGGCGTTCCTGCATTGCTGGCCGCTGCCACTCCCAGGTCCGACTTTCGCCCCAGCGAATATCCCAGCGCAAAAAATAACGCGCACACTCCTACCAGCCCGAAAAACAAGAAGAGCAACTTCCCTGTTCCCAGCGTGATCTCGGTATCTTGTGACGACCCCATAATTCAACTCCAACAAAAGCGCTGCGACGGTCTCCCACTCAAGTCCGATGTTGGATTGAGTGGGCTTTCCCCTGCCGTCGAAAACCTAAGCTGTCTTCGCCGCCGGCGACGATTCATCGCCCTTGCCCAATATCTTCTGCAGTCCCGAGAAGAAATCCACCGGCACCGGAAACACCACGGTCGTGTTCTTCTCCACTCCGATCTCAGTCAGCGTCTGCAGGTATCGTAACTGCACGCTGACCGGCTCGCCCGACAGCAGGTGCGCGGCATCGACCAGCCGCTGCGCCGCCGAAAACTCGCCTTCCGCATGGATAATCTTCGACCGCTTCTCGCGTTCCGCCTCGGCTTGCTTGGCCATCGCGCGCAGCATCGACTCCGGCATATCCACCTGCTTCACTTCGACGTTGGTGACCTTCACGCCCCAGGGCGAAGTATGCGTATCCAGAATGCTCTGAAGGCGAAGATTGATCTTATCGCGGTGCGCCAGCAACTCATCCAATTCCTGCTCGCCCAGTACCGATCGCAAAGTAGTCTGTGCAAACTGGGAGGTCTGGTAAACGTAATTCGAAACTTCCACCACCGCCTTCCGCGGTTCAATCACTCGCAGGAAGATGACGGCGTTCACTTTGAGGGTGACGTTGTCGCGGGTAATGATGTCCTGCGGCGGTACCTCCAATGCTTCCTGCCGCAAAGACACGCGCACGATGCGGTCGATCGGCGTGAATACCAGGATCACTCCCGGCCCCTTCGCCTCCGGTAGCAATCGCCCCAAGCGGAAGATCACCCCCCGCTCGTACTCGGCCAGAATTTTGATGGAACTCAGAAGATAGATAACGACAACGACGATGATGATGGTTGTAAAACCGAAGCCAAGCTCTGCCACAAACGCCTCCGCCCAGGAGCTGGAACACTCCTATCGCGGATTGTATAGCAGCAGCCACCACCCGGCGCGTAAATCAGAACCTCACAGTTGCTTGCCTTGATACGCTGGCAAGCGCGCAACCGGCTGAGAGTAGCGCCGCTACGACCCCGCCCTGGCCAGATGAATCCGCGTAGCGTCCACCGGCACATCCCGCTGAATCTCCATCTCCAAGGACGTCCCCACCTCCAGCTTGACGTCTGGACCATGTTTCAGGAGTGCCCAGGCGACGCCGCCAGCCAAGCCCGCAAGCCCGCCATAACGAGCACCATTCAAACCACCTGCCGCGAGGCCGCCGATACTCCCCACCGTTCCGCCGACGGCGCCACCCTTGGCCGCGTCTTCAACTCGCTTCCCATCCTGGTTATCGGCCTTGATGGTTCCTTCCGTATCTTTCACTTTCTTGTCTTCCGCGCCCGGCGTGTTCTGGACCGATCCCGGCAGCATCACTGTGTAACCACTCGGATAAATCATCGACGTGAAGTGGATCAGCAACCCAGCTCCGCCTTTGAGTCCCCGCTTGGCGCGGTCGACGCGCGAAATCTTTCCTTGAATGTACGTCCCCGCAGGAATCAGCATGCGATCATTTGCCACAAACGGAAACGCCGTCTCCGCATACACCGGATCGCCTTCACGCGCATTTTTCGTGGAGATCGCCTGCTTGAGCGTGAGCGGAACCTTGGTCCCGGCTGGGATCACGACAGAATGAGGATCGACCGCCGGAGCGACCTGCGTAGGCGCCGCACTCTGCTCCTGCCCAGAGGATGCAGGCTCGGGCTTAGCCTGTTCTGCTGCCTGTCCCCAAACCATTCCCGAAAGCATCAGCATCGCCAGAATTACACGCATGTCGCACCTCCGACAGAAACGGTTTGCATATGGGCGAGATTACCACGCTAATAGCGCCTAGGATGCAGCGTTGCCACGAGAAGTTATCCGGAGCGGCGCGGCGCCTTGGCTGAAGTACCGTTTGCCCGTGACCCCAACTACAATGAATGAAAACCGTGGTGCCAATGCCAATGGAAGTTCTCGAGACCGCCATCCGTCACGGCCTGTCGAAGAAGCGCACGAACGCGCTCGCAGCCGTGGTTTGCGGAGCGTTGCCGGCCACGATCATGGTCTTCCAATTCCATCCGGCCTGGCAGACATGGGTCATCGGTCTGGTGCTGGGTCTGATCTGGGGCAATGCCTTCGAATACGCCTATCACCGCTTCCTGCTCCATCGTCCGCGCACGCAGCACGGGGCCGCGCATCAAGAGCATCACGCGCAAATTGGTACTCCCACGGAAGCAGAATTCGTGGCGCTGATCAGTTCCCCACTCAACATTGTCCTTCTATTTGTGATCAATGGAATCCCAGCCTTCCTCATCAGCTTTCTGCTAGGGCAGCTGGGGATTCTCTGCGGCATCTTCATTGGCTGGTCGGTGTATTTGATTCTCTGCGAGGAGATTCACTGGAGGATTCACATGAACGGCTGGCTTCCTCCTGGACTTCACTTCGCCCGTACCTATCACATGAGCCATTCCCAACAGCCGCTACAACGTGTTCCTGCCGCTCTTCGATGTTCTCCTGGGGAACAGAGAGATTGGGAAAAGCAAACTTCCTGTCTAGTCCCTGACCCCTAGCCCCTGCCTCTATTTGTAAATCAAATACTTCTCCCGCACCTTCTGAAACTTCTGCAGCTCCTCCCGCCAATCCTGCGAGATTCTCCGCGGATCCTGCCCCGTTGCCAGCGCCTCATAAACACTCTGATTGACGAGTAACTGCTGCATTTTTTCGATCTTCCAATTACTCGCATACAGCTTCAGCAGCGCCGCCGCAAGTTCCATGCCCATCTCCGGCCCGTCGAATCCGTTGCGCTCCGTAAGCACAATGTTCACTCCCTGGCACGCTTGCCCGCTATAGTTGCTCGAAGTCGGAGTAAACGTCACAGGCACAAACCGTACCCCGGCAATCCCGCGCGCATTCAGATAGGTTGCAAGCTCTTTGCCCTTGATCCACGGCGCTCCCACCACTTCGAACGGGGTATCCGTCCCGCGCCCCACGGAGATGTTCGTGCCTTCAATCAGCCCGACTCCGGGGTAGAGCGCCGCCTCCGTCACACTCCGCAAATTCGGCGATGGATTCACCCACTCGATCCCGGTTGAATCGAACCAATCCCCGCGTTGCCACCCATCCATCGGAACAACCGTAAGCTTCGCGTTGATGCCTCGCTCGGCGTTGAACATTTTTGCCAGTTCGCCCATTGTCATCCCATGTCTCACCGGCACTGTCCAGTAGTTGGTGAAACTCTCGTGACCCGTATCGGTCGGAGGCCCTTGCACGAACGACCCAGTCACTGGATCCGGCCGGTCCAGCACAATCAGCTCGATGCCGGCTTTCGCCGCCGCTTCGAGAAAATATCCGAGCGTACTTTCGTAGGTATAGAAGCGCACCCCCGCATCCTGGATGTCGAATACAATCGCGTCCAGCGTGCGCAAGACCTCCGGCTGCGGTCGCCGCGCCGCGTCTGTCCCTCCATAGACGCTGTACACCGGAATCCCGGTCGCGGCATCTTTCGAGTTGTTGATATCGGTGGTATCCAACGTGCCCGTCACTCCATGCTCCGGGCTGAAGATCGCATCCAGCGACACTGCCGGCGCCGCCGCCAGCACATCGATCGTCCGCTTTCCCGATGCGTCAACCCCAGTCTGATTCGTGACCAGCCCAATATGCTTCTTCCCTTCAGCAGCCTTCAGCACATCGAACCCGTGCTCCTCGAGCACATCGATCCCGTTCTTCACCGACCCATTGCGCGCGCTCAGGCGCCGCTCCGCGCTCATGGCCTCGTTGTACCCGGTGATGCTCTGCCACCGAAGAGCATCCTTCTCCTCCACAGTCAGGGGCAGAGCCGCCGCAATCTCTGTGGCCACCTTCACCCGCAGCCCGATGGCGTTACCCTTCCCGCGCGGATGCACCGAATTAGTGAGCAGAATGACGTAAGACTTCGTCGTCGGATCGATCCAGATCGATGTCCCCGTGAACCCCGTATGCCCAAACGACCCCACGGGCAAAAGATCCCCGCGATTGGATGAAAACGGAGAATCAATATCCCACCCAAATCCGCGCAACGTCGACGCGGACGGAGGCTGCTCCGGTTCGCTCATCTTCTTTACTGCCAGTGACGACAATATTCCGTCGCCCCCATTCAGCAGAGCCTGTGCGAACTTCGCCAGATCATCTCCCGTCGAAAACAATCCGGCGTGTCCCGCCACTCCCCCCATGCGCTGCGAACGCGGATCGTGTACCACCCCGCGGATCATGTGCTCGTGCTCATCATATTGGGTAGGCGCGATCTTCGGCTTCCAGGCTGCGGGAGGCAAAAAACGCGTATGCATCATCTTCAGCGGCTGGAAAACATGCCTCGCCGTATAAACATCCAGCGTCTCACCCGACAGCTTTTCTACCAGCCAGCCCAGCATGATGAAGTTGGTGTCGCTGTAAATAAATCCCGACCCGGGCGCCACCTCAGGCGTCTCCGCACAAGCCAGCCGGAATGCCGATTCTTTCGAATCAAACGCCGGCGTCAAATCAATATCCGGCGCCAGCCCTGAGTAATGCGTCAACAACTGCCGGATCGTGATGTCCTCCTTCCCGTTCTGCGCAAACTCCGGGATGTACTTCGCCACCGGATCATTCAGTCGCACCTTCCCCAGTTCCATCAACTGCATCACCGCCGTCGTGGTCGCGATCACCTTGGTCAGCGACGCCATATCGAAAATCGTGTCGACCGTCATCGCCTCCCGCCGAGGCTCCAACGAGCGTTCCCCATAAGCTTTCCTATAGATGACCTTTCCGCCGTGCCCCACCACCAGCACCGCCCCGGGAATGTTGTGGTCCGCAATCGCCTGCTGAATGATTGCGTCCACCGCGCCCAGACGCACCGGCGATGCACTCGCTCCCGAGGCGCGCGTGCCGTTGCCTTGCACCACAGCCTCCGCCAGACTGGCGCACGCTAGAACCAGAGAACACACGATCGTCACCACGAGACGCATGATTGCTCAACCCTCCCCATTGTGCTGGAACCGCGCGGGATCATCCGCTCCAATAACTTGGTGAATGTAGGAATATTCTGACTCTACACAACCGGCGCGACTCGCTCAAGGAGTCGGGACTCCAGGAGTGCCCTTTTGGTCACAGGCGAAGAAGCAGACCCGTGCTACGCTTTCGCTGTGCCCGCCAAATCCCAGCCTCGGAATGCAGCCGGCACTCTGCTTTCCGCCTTCGATGAACAAGATAAAGTTTTTTCGCGCGCGTTTTCCATATTGCAACAAGCCATCACCGAGCGTGCCTTCCCTGCTGCTTGCATTGCAGTGACCCGGAACGGGCAACTGACTGCGCTGAAATCCTTCGGCAGCTTTGTCTATGAAACCGATCCCGCGGGTGGGAATTTTGACTCCCTTTTTGGCGCCACCGTCTTCGACCTGGCCTCCCTGACAAAACCGGTAGCCACCACGACCATGTCCGCAATCCTCTACGAGCGTGGTCTGCTCGAACTCGATGCTCCCATCATCGGCACAGTCCCCGAATTCCGCGCTCTAACCGATCCCCGCCGCAACGAAGTCACCTTCCGCATGCTCCTCTCCCACTCGTCAGGCCTTCCCGCGTACGAAAAGCTCTTCCTGAAGGCGCGTTCACGCGATGAAATCCTGCAGGCCGCCCTCACCACTCCGCTCACCGCAGATCCCGCCGCCCGCGCCGAATACAGCGATATTGGATTCATCATCCTGGGCCTTGCTCTCGAGCGCCTCTCCGGAGAATCGCTTGACGTTTTCTGCCAACACGAGATCTTCGGCCCTTTAGGCATGTCGAACACAACCTTCAATCCGCCTGAACGGATTCGCAGCAAAATTCCGCCCACGGCCGATGAGCGCGTTGAAGCAGTACCTGCGCAAGACGCCCCCGTCCGCAGCACCTTCCGCAATCGCCTGATTCAAGGCGAAGTCCAGGACGAGAACGCCTCGGTCCTAAGCGGCGTAGCCGGGCACGCAGGCCTCTTCTCCACTGCGCACGACCTGGCGATCTTCGCGTCCACCATGCTCAACGGCGGAACCCCTATTCTCCGGCCTGAAACAATCGCCCTCTTCACCCGCCGCCAATCCGCTCCTGCAGGCACTTCCCGGGCCCTCGGCTGGGACACTCCCTCCACCCCTTCACAGTCCGGAAAGTATTTTGGTCCCAATTCCTACGGGCATCTCGGATATACCGGCACCAGTCTCTGGATCGACCCCGACCGCCAACTCTCGATTACCTTGTTCACCAACCGCACCTGGCCCGACTGCTCCAATCAAACCATCAAGCAAGTCCGTCCAATATTCCACGACGCCATTATCGAAGCGCTGCTGCAAGAGTGAAGAGCAATTCAACCAAACCGTTAGAATGAACATGGGGTGCCCACTTCCCCGCCGCAGTTGCGAGAAGTGGGAACTCCAGATCCAATCTCCGCAACCCGGAAGCCGAAAGGTGCATCTTGACCGCAACCCGCGCCCCCAAACAGGATCTTCGTCATCTTCCCACCGAACAGATTCCGCCCGCGACCGGCAATCTCGACCAGATGTCTGCGCTGGAAATCGTCCGTCTGATGAACAACGAGGACGCCACCGTTGCCGCCGCCGTCCGCCGCGCACTCCCGCAAATCGCCCGTGCCATTGAAACGGTGGCCGCTGGCCTCCGCCATGGCGGACGCCTCATTTATGTGGGCGCCGGCACCAGCGGCCGTCTCGGCGCTCTCGATGCCTCTGAAATCCCGCCCACCTTCAACACAGATCCGCGCACCGTGCAATTCATCATGGCGGGAGGCCCCAAAGCGTTAGGCGCCTCCACCGAAGCCAGCGAGGACGACACCGCCCTCGCGCTCCGGGAAATCAAGAAGCGCAAGCCCGGCAAGCACGACGTCGTTCTCGGCATCGCCACCAGCGGACGTACTCCCTT